>JAUZQU010000134.1 GCA_030950835.1 Mariprofundaceae bacterium
GCCTAACTACCATCAAAGCGCGCTTGGACGCTGGTCAAACCAGCGCAGTCGCCGTAGCCCAACAATATTTAGACCGCATCAACACTTACAACGATGATTTGAATGCTTTTGTGCACATCGATGCCGATCACGTGATCGCCCAAGCTCAAGCATCTGATGATTACCGCAGCAAACATGAAGCACGTCCACTTGAAGGTTTGCCGATTGCGGTCAAAGATATTTTTTGCACCCAACATGGCCCAACACGCTGTTGTTCTAAAATTTTGACTGATTTCCATGCACCTTATGATGCCCATGTCATCGGCTTGCTCAGAGAAGCTGGGGCAGTGTTGGTGGGTAAAACCAACATGGATGAGTTTGCTATGGGTTCATCCAATGAAACATCTGCTTTTGGTGGCTGCAAAAACCCTTGGAACACCGATTGCATTCCTGGTGGTTCATCGGGTGGTTCAGCTGTAGCAGTGGCTGCGGCTTTGGCACCTGCTGCTTTGGGCACAGACACAGGCGGCTCGATTCGCCAACCTGCTGCTTTGACGGGCTTGGTTGGTCTTAAACCCACTTACGGCAGGGTTTCACGCCGTGGCATCATTGCTTTTGCTTCATCCCTTGACCAAGCTGGCCCTATGACCCGTACCGTCAAAGATGCCGCCATGCTGGCTGCTGTAATGTCTGGGCACGATGCAGGTGATGCGACATCGGTTGCTGATGCACCGCAGATTGATTGGCTTAAAGCCTGCGCAGAAGGGCAGGATATGACTGGTCTGCGCATTGGTAAACCCAAAGAGTATTTTATTGATGGCATACATGATGAAGTGCGTCAGGCCATTGAAGATGCTTTGCAAAAATGCCAAGAGCTTGGTGCAGAAATCGTTGATATTTCCTTGCCACACACCAAATATGCCGTGGCAGCTTATTATGTCATTGCCCCATCGGAAGCTTCCACAAATTTATCACGTTATGATTCGGTGCGTTTTGGACATCGCTGCGACAACCCTGAAGACTTGGAAGATATGTATGCCAGATCGCGTGATGAAGGCTTTGGTGACGAAGTAAAACGCCGCATTTTAACGGGTACATTCGCCCTTTCTTCAGGTTATTATGATGCTTATTATTTAAAGGCACAACGCGTCCGCACCCTGATCAGCCAAGATTTTAAAGCTGCTTTTGAGCTTGTCGATGTCATTGCCACACCGACAAGCCCTGTACCCGCTTTTAAAACTGGTGAGAAAACAGAAGACCCCATCACCATGTATTTATCCGATATTTTCACCATTGCAGTGAACTTAGCTGGCTTGCCTGGGCTTTCGCAACCTTGTGGTTTTGCCGATGGTTTGCCTGTTGGTCTGCAATGGATTGCGCCAGCTTGGCAAGAAGATAAAATATTGGCAGCGGCAGCTGCGTATGAAGGTGCAACAGATTGGCATACCAAAACAGCGAGTGCCTTTGCCCAAACAGTATCAAGCAATAACGGAGGTGAAGCATGAGCTGGGAAGTTGTAATTGGATTAGAAGTACACTGTCAAATTAACACCAAAACCAAAGCATTTTGTGCTTGCTCCACTGCATTTGGTGCCGAGCCAAACACGCAAACATGCCCTGTTTGCTTGGGTATGCCAGGGCAATTGCCTGTATTAAATGATGTTGCAGCGCGCAAAACCATTTTGACGGGTTTAGCTATCAATGGCAACATCAATTTAGAGTCTAAATTTGATAGGAAAAACTATTTCTACCCTGATTTACCCAAAGGTTATCAGATTTCTCAATTTGCTGTGCCTATTGTTGAAGGTGGTTATATCGACATCCCCACCAAAAATGGCGAAAAACGTCTTGGTGTGACCCGTATTCATATGGAAGAAGATGCAGGAAAATCCATGCACGAAGGGCTAGATGCTGTTTCGCATATTGATTTGAATCGCTCTGGTATTCCGCTGATGGAAATCGTTTCTGAGCCTGATATGCGCTCTGCTGATGAAGCCATTGCTTACTTGAAACAACTGCATCAAATCATCAAATTCCTTGGTGTATCGGGTGCAGATATGGAAAAAGGGCAATTCCGTTGTGATGCTAATGTTTCGGTGCGTCATCCTGGTGAAGAGCTGGGCACACGCACTGAAATGAAGAATATGAACTCGTTCCGCTTCATCAAACAAGCCATTGAATATGAAGTGTTGCGCCAAATTGAAATCATTGAAGATGGTGGCAAAGTTAAACAAGAGTCTCGCCTTTGGGACTCTGTAAAAAATGAATCACGCTCTATGCGCAGCAAAGAAGAAGCCCAAGATTATCGCTACTTCCCTGAGCCAGATTTGCCACCGCTTCGTGTGAGCCAAGAAGAAGTCGATGCCATCCAAGCTGGTATGCCTGAATTACCAAACCAACTGCGTCAACGCTTTGAAAGCGAGTTCGGTTTATCCGCTTATGATGCCGATGTACTCACCCAAACCCAAGCTTTGGCAGTGTGGTATGAATCTTTGGTTGCCGCTCACCCTGCCAACCCCAAACAATGTGCCAACTGGCTTGCCAATGAGCTGCTTGGTCGCCTCAAAGAGTTGGGTAAAAGCATTGAGCATTCCCCCATCTCTGCACAAAGTTTGGCAAGTCTTTTGGATAGAATTGCCGACAACACCATCTCTGGAAAAATCGCCAAAGATGTACTTGATGCAATGATGGAATCAGGCAAAGATGTTGATACCATCATTGACGAAAAAGGTTTGAAACAAGTCTCGGATACGGGTGCTATTGATGCCATGATTCAAACGGTCTTGGATGCCAATCAAGGGCAAGTTGAAGCATATAAAGGCGGACAAGACAGGTTGTTTGGCTTCTTTGTTGGGCAAGTGATGAAAGCTTCCAAAGGCAAAGCCAATCCAGCGCTGGTGAACCAACGTCTTAAAGCACTCTTGGCTTAAATATGCGAAAAAAACAACAGTCACGGCACTGGATATTCGCCAGCGTGGCTGTTGTATTGTTGTTGTTCATGAGTATCAACAAGCTCAACCATCAACAATTATACCATAGTTTACAGCAACAACTCGCCAACACAGGCATCGCATTACAAGCTAAAAACATCCAGTTAAGTTGGATGTACCTTGGCTCCATTCGTTTGGATGGGGTGAACATGCAAAGTGACCATTTTCAGCTTTCCGCGCAACATCTTTTTATTGACCTTGATTTGGCAGCCTTGTTAACGGGCAAAGCGCTAGCCCAAGCCTTGTATTTACAATTGGCAGATATTGATGTGGAAAAAAATCAAACAAACACATGGTTAAAGCTCATAGACAACGACAGTTTCAAGCTGAAACGTATTGATATATCACAAAGTGAAATCCATTTTGCCGAACAACATCTTACCCTTAAACAAGTGGATTTGGATATTCGTGATATTGGCAAAAACAAAAGTCCACGCTTAGAACTTAGGGCACATATAGGCGATGGACGCATAGATGCACATGGTTATTTGCATCTCAAACGTGGTGAAATCACCCGTGGTTTTGGGCGTGTACGTTTATTTGATATTCCCGTGCAACCATGGCTAAAACATACCCGTTTACACTCTTTAAACGGTACCATCACCACCCATATCAACCAAGATTCAACATGGCAGGCGCTTGGACATCTTGCCATTCAAGATCAACAACTTAACCAACTTGAACTGCGTGGAAAAGTGCTTCGTAATATCGAAAATATTATGGACATTCAAGATATGGTGTTGCACATTAACCAAGCTGGGGCGTTCAACATCCAAGGGCAGTGTTCAGCGTTATTCAACTGCAAAGTGCAACTGCAAAGTGAACGTATTGCCTTAGCACCTGTGTTTTCTTTGCTCAACCAAGAACAACATGCCGAGAAGCTAGGTAGTAGCCGCATCCAAGACGTGAATATGGCTTTAACATGGGAAAATGAGGTGTTCTCCAGCTCTGGGCATGCCAAGTGGCAAAGCTTGTTTTATGACACCATCACTTTGGCTGCGGGGAAAATAGAGCTGCAAGATTTGTCTTATCAAGATGGGCATGGCTGGCAGTTAGACAAGTTAAATGTCAGGCAAACAGATGAAGACCATGCTTCGCTCTCTCTTGAGCAAGCCAGCTATGTCCAAGAGCGTTGGATTCTACCTCTACACCTGCAACATAGTGCCTTGTGGTTGCCTTTGGCACAGACATTAGAGACTATATTTAGCCAAGAATCGCCGAAGTTACAAGGTTCTGGGCTGATGCATGGTCAGTTGTTATTGCACATAAAACAACAGCAACTGCAACAGCTCAACATGGATATTTATGCCCAACAAGCGCACATTATCTGGCAACAAGTGGAAAAACCATTGGCTGTGCCAAGCTTTATTCGCGGTGAAATCACTTGGCAAGATCATGTTATTAACCAAGCCGAAATCTCGCTTGGTTTGGCGAAAAGCCGTGCTGAGATAGATTATATACGCACGGAACAACACACGGTATGGAAGTTAGAAAAGTTGAACATAGATATATCTCAATGGCAAGATATGGGCATTCAATTACCCACATTTTGGCAAGCTTGGCATGGGCGTGTGCAAGGTGACATCATGTTCAAACAAGCTGCACAACAACGCACTTGGAGCATAGATCAAGCCACATTACAACTCGCCAATTTTGGTGATGCTGGGCATCAGTTTGATGGTGATGTGAAAAAGAATGGTCGTCAGTGGTGGTTGGATGATGTGATGTGGAAATTCCAGCAACAGCAGGCCGTGTTCTCCAGTGTTGGCAGCGCTACTGTACGGATAAAAGCAGCGCGTTTGGATGCACAAAATTTGATGTTATTAGCCAAGATTGAAGGTTTCAAGGGGCATTTGCAAAGCCGTATACTACACTTACCCTTTGCTGATTTTGAAAACTTTTCTAGCACACTGCAAACTTCCAAGCACGGTTTGCAACTGAGCAACAGCAAAAGTGATTTTCATCAAGGAACCTTACGCAGTAAACTTATGCACATCCGCCAAGACGATGCCCGTATGCACTTTTCTGGGTCTCTACAATTAGGGAATGTGCATTTAAAACCATGGGCGTGGTTACAACAACAATTCCAAAACCCTTTGCGGGGTAATTTGTATGCCACGTTGAACCTACAAGCCAGCTTTGATGATGCTTTGACACTACATCATTGGTCTGGTGATGGTGATGTGCAGGTCTATAATGCCCAGTGGCTGCGTGCAAATGATCATCTCCATGCAGATTCACTACAACTCAAGCTGCGCAAACGAAAACAGTTTGCAGCAGATATTAATGTAGAAAATGGACGCAATCATGGTTCAGGAAAACTTCTGATTGATGCACAACATGATAGCTCAGGTTATCTGCAATGGTTGGGGAAACGTGTCCACTTCAGCCATGATTGGCAACACATGCAATTTACGACAAACGACGAATCTGCTATTGAAAAGCAGTAATGATATGTCTGCAATCTGACGAGAACTGGCACATCTCCATGCAAGTTGCCTGGTTTTTTATGCTGATTCTTGTGTGGAAGTATCTTCAGAAAAACGTGCCAAAAATAAACCCACTTCAAACAATAATAACATAGGGATGGCAAGTAGTGCTTGGGAGATGATGTCAGGCGGTGTTAACAGCGCAGCAAAAACGAATGCCCACACAATGACATAACGACGTTGTTTCGCCAAAGAGTCTGCTTCTGTAATCCCCAAGCGAATCAACAACATAATCACAATAGGTATTTGGAAGCTTAGACCAAAAGCAAATAGCAATTTCAATACCAGCGTTAAATACTCTTTCACTGCAGGCATAGCTTGGATAAGGTCAGTAGAAAATCCTAAAAAGAATTCAAAAATAACAGGGAATACGATGTAAAATGAGAATGCTGCGCCTGCAATCATCAACATCACACTGGCTAAAAAGTAAGCTAAAAAGGCTTTGCGTTCATGTTTGTACAAGGCAGGTGTTACAAATGCCCAGAATTGGTAGAAGGTAATCGGTGCGGTAGCAAACAAACTCAATACAAGGGCGATTTTTAAATATGTGAAAAACACATCTGGCGCATTGAGGAAAATCAAAGGTGTGTTTGGCGGTAAAGCGTCTCGAATGGGTGCAGAGATAAACTCAAAGACAATGCTAGAGAAGTTCATCAATACCAATACACCAATCACATATGCCACCACTGCAATCAGCAAGCGTTTTTTAAGCTCACGCAAGTGTGACATTAAAGGTATTTCGGCAACCTCATTTTTAGTGGTCGATACTTCTGCTGCCGTGACTTCTGACCCTTTGGCTTCTGACCCTTTGCCTTCTGGCGAAGATGTTTCTGATGATGCCGCTTCACTCAAGGGGGATTATCCTCTGATTTTTGTTTCACCTGTTCTTTGCTTTCTTCAATCGAGGTCTGGATGCTCTGTTTCATTTCCTCAACTGGTCGGATTAGCTGTTGCTTCTCTAAGTCAAACTGTGATTTTAAATCATATATCCACTTGCGACCTTGACGCATGAATCCTGCAATTTGCGCAAAGAATTCAGGCAAACGTTCAGGCCCAAGCACCAAAAAGGCAATCATACCAATCAATATTAACTCAATCATACCAATATCAGGCATAGTTCAGCCTACCAACAGCAGTAAAGAAAGCCAACGACTGAACATCATGCTGATTTACTTTCTTTTTTCTCACTGTCATCTGTAGATTTTTTATCATCTGTAATATTACTACGAAAACTTTTGATGCCCCTTGCCAAACCTTCACCCAATGCAGGCAGTTTTTTTGCCCCAAACAACACCATCACAATCACCAAAATTAAAATTAACTCAGTAGTACCTAACCCAAACATAAGCCTTACTCCTTTGTTGTTTTCACTCAAACCATCTCATACTTATCGCTATTTGTTGCAGCCAAACAAGTCGCCATAGACTAAGCTGAACACCAACCAGCAGCAACCACCTAAACAGTATCAGCCTTATCCTGCAAGTTTTTTTGCCATCCATATTCGCGATTGATTGTTATATGCCACCACATCATATTGCCTTTGCATGGCTTTTTCACAGGCTCTGCATTCCTATTTCCACCCTAAAAAAGGAAAGTATTTACACGCTGATAAACATCAATCTAGCAATTTAAGCTGTGTTATCTGCGAACAATCTATGGAGAACAATTGAACATCAAAGTAGTTACAGGCATCGTTTGCCTTCTTATGTGTAATTATCCTTTTCCTATTCTTTGGCATCAACAACAAAGCTACCCGCAAGCTATGTCCGAGCAAGCGTCTTTGCGGGATAAGATGTTAGATGGAAATGGGAACTTTGCTTTGATTTTAACCGAACACCCACCCATTTATACTTTAGGCACATCGGGAAGTGCGAAAGATGTGTTGCAGCGAGAGGTGGATGGGCAAAGTATTGAGGTGTTTCAAACTGGGCGTGGTGGTGAGGTGACTTACCATGGGCCAGGGCAATTATTATGTTATGTCGTGGCAAATTTAGCGCATGAACAAGACTTGCATCAACATATTTGGCGTTTGGAGGAAGTGATTATCCGTACTTTGGCAGTATTGGGGGTCACTGGGCTGCGTGATGATAGGGGTATTGGTGTTTGGGTGGATGGTTTAAAGATTGCTGCAGCTGGAGTGCGCTGTCGCCGATGGGTGGTTTGGCATGGTATTGCCTTGAATATCAAGCCCAATTTGAATCACTTTAAGGGTATTATACCTTGCGGCATGCGTGATGCACCCGTCACTTCTTTGGCAAACTTGGGGCTTGAGGTGACGCGGGAAAGCGTAGAAACGATTCTCAAGCGGCAAGTTGCGGAGGTATTTAGCACGCTTTTTTTGCCCGCAGACTAAATCAAGTCTATTTTGTCTTGTTTGCTGTTAAGAATTGGTCTATTAATGCACTAAGGACGTTTTAAGTTTTGCAGGAGGCAAACGTGTCAGATTCCACGGTTACACAAAGCAGTGCCACATCCCATGAAGAGATGCTTCAAGCTTTGCAGCGCAGTATGCGCGTCTCCGCAGCCAGTGTTTCGGCAAACACACAAGATTCATCGGCTGCTGTACAAAATGATATTGAATATCCATCCCGTGCCCTTTATTTGATTCAAGCTTGGCGTATGCACGGGCATTTACATGCCGACCTTGACCCTTTAAAACAACACCCAAGCAAACCTAGCCCTGAAATGGAATTGGCATATTATGGTTTGAACGATGATGACTTGGACAGGGTGTTTCCCACGGGTGATTTGGTAGGCCCTGCGGCTTTGCCTTTAAAAGACATTTTGGACATTCTACAACGCACTTATAGTGGACATATCGCGCCTGAATTGATGCATATCATGAACACTTCACGTCGCCAGTGGATGCAACAACGTTTAGAGGGTTCGCGTTCTACACCGACTTATGATGATGCAGCGCGTAAACATCTGTTTAGCTTGGTGATGAAAGCCGAAGAGTTTGAACGTTTCTTGCATACACGTTATACAGGGCAAAAACGCTTTTCTTTGGAAGGTGGTGAAAGTTTGGTGCCGATGTTGGATGCTTTGATTCAACGTGCAGGCAATAAAGGTGTGAAAGAAATCATTTTGGGCATGGCACACAGGGGTAGGTTAAATGTACTCGCCAATGTCTTGGGCAAATCGTTGACCGACATTTTTTCTGAATTTGAAGGCGATCAATTCAATGATGCCGATACGGATGCAGGTGATGTTAAATATCACATGGGTTTTTCCTCGGACATCAGCACAGCAGGTGGAACAGTACACTTATCACTGGGTTTCAACCCCTCTCATCTTGAAATTATTTCACCTGTAGTTTTGGGCAGCGTGCGGGCGCGGCAGTGTAGACGAAAAGACAAAGCGCGGCGTGAAGTGATGGGGGTATTGATTCATGGTGATGCTGCTTTTGCAGGGCAAGGTGTGGTGGCAGAATCGTTAAACTTGGGTGATTTATCTGGTTATCGTACTGGCGGCACGATTCATATCGTGATCAACAATCAAATTGGTTTTACCACCAACCCCTTTGATGCACGTTCCACTTTTTATTGCACAGATGTCGCCAAATTGGTGCAAGCACCCATCTTACATGTTAATGGTGATGATCCCGAAGCTTGTTGTATGGCGATGGAACTAGCGATGGATTATAAACATCAATTCCGCAGTGATGTGGTGATTGATTTGGTCTGTTATCGCAGATTAGGGCATAACGAGGCTGATGCACCTGAAGTGACGCAACCCATGATGTATGGACATATTCGACACCATGAAACAGTGCAACACCTGTATAGGCGTGACTTGGCTGTAGCAGGGGTATTATCTGAAGAAGAAGCCATTGAAACTGCCAAACACTACCGTGAATGTTTGGACAGCGTGCGTAAAAACAACATCGCTTTTCCACAATCTCCCAATACAGAAAACAGCCTGCAAGGGCGTTGGCAAGATTTTGTGCGTGAACATTCTGAAGAGCCTGTAACGGCAGTCGATGAAGCGACTTTAAAGAAATTGGTTCGTAGAGCTACGCAAGTCCCCGATGATTTTCGTATGCATCCTAAAGTGCAAAAGATTTATGATAACCGCATCAAAATGATCGATGGTCAGATGCCGATTGACTGGGGTTGTGCCGAAATCATGGCATATGCTTCGTTATTACAAGATGGAGGCTGGATTCGTTTGACAGGGCAAGATACAGGGCGAGGTACATTCTTTCATCGCCATGCCATCGTTTATGATCAAGATTCAGGCAAAGGTTTTATCCCTTTACGTCAGCTTGAAAGTGGCGAGTTGTCTCGTTTTTTAGTCATCGATAGTATGCTCTCTGAAATGGCGGTGATGGCATATGAATATGGTTATTCAGTAGCAGAGCCAAGGGCTTTGGTGATTTGGGAAGCCCAATATGGTGACTTTGCCAATATGGCACAGGTGGTGATTGACCAGTTTATTGCAGCAGGCGCCTCAAAGTGGAATCGCATGTCGGGTTTGGTATTGTGGTTGCCACATGGTTATGAAGGGCAAGGTGCAGAACATTCATCTGCCCGTTTGGAGCGTTTCTTGCAGCTTTGTGCCAATGATAATATGCAAATCGTTTGCCCGACTACGCCTGCACAACTCTTTCATCTATTCAGAAGGCAATATTTGCTTAACTCGCGTAAACCCATGATTATGATGGGTCCAAAAAGTATGTTAAGGCATAAAGCGTCTGTTTCTACGCTTGAAGACCTGACTTCGGGCAGCTTTCAGCCTGTTTTAGCAGAAAAGGCTACTGCAAAGTGCCGTAGGGTGATTTTATGCAGTGGTAAAGTGTATTATGATCTCATCGAAGCACGAGAAAAACAAAATGTAACGGATGTGAACATCATACGCCTTGAACGTTTATACCCTTTTCCTGCCACTGAACTCAAGCAAGCTTTGGCTGATTACACCTCTTGTAAAGAGGTGCTGTGGTTGCAAGAAGAGCCTGAAAATCAAGGGGCTTGGTTTCAAATCAACAGTAATATTCGCCGTATTTTGCAGCCCCAACACAAGCTTTATGGTTTGGCACGACCAGCCTTGGCAGCGCCTGCTGTAGGCTCATTAAAACGGCACAATGTACAAAAAGAAACATTATTAACAACAGCGTTGGCAAAAGATGTTGCTGCTTTTATGCGTTAAACTGGAACAAAGGGGATAAGCATGATGTTTGAAATTAAAGTACCAAGTTTGGGTGAGTCTGAAAGTGAAGCAACACTGATTTCATGGTTAAAAGCCGTGGGTGATGATGTGTTGGCAGATGATATTATTGCAGAAATTGAAAGTGATAAAATCACCATGGAAATCACGGCAACTGAAGCAGGTGTATTAAGCGAGCAAGCTTGTGCCATCGAAGATACAGTCGAGCCTGGGCAGGTGATTGGTTTGATTGATACATCCAAAACCGTTGCGCAACCTGCCGCAACTACAGCCAGCGCAAAAAGCAGCACTGCACCTACCCAAGCCACAGCCGCCCCCAGTAAAACCCCAGTAAAAGAAAAGGTCAAACCCATACCGACTACGCCAAGCTTAACCGCAGGACGTGAGCAAACGCGCATTCCCATGACACGTTTGCGCAAACGCATTGCCAGCCATCTCAAAGAAGCACAAAACACCGCTGCCATGTTGACCACATTCAATGAAGTGAACATGCAACCCGTGATGGACTTACGCAGCCGCTACAAAGCCGATTTTGAGCGTAAACATGGCTGCAAATTGGGTTTCATGTCCTTTTTCATCAAAGCTTGTGCCTATGCCAGCGCCAAATTTCCCTCCATCAATGCCTATATTGATGGCGATGATGTGTTGTATCATAATTATATTGATATGGGGGTCGCTGTTGCCACGGATTCAGGCGTGCTTGTGCCTGTATTGCGGGATGTGGGGCTGAAAAGCTTTGCCGAGATTGAACAAGGCATCATTGCCTTGGCGACAAAAGCGCGTACGGGTGGTTTGTTACCTGATGAACTCAAAGGTGGCACTTTTTCGATTACCAATGGTGGTACATTTGGCTCAATGTTGTCTACGCCCATCATCAATACACCGCAAAGTGCCATTTTAGGTATGCATAGTATTCAAAAGCGGGTAGTCGTTGAGCATGATCAAATGGTGATTCGTCCTATGATGTATTTAGCGCTTTCTTACGACCATAGATTGATTGATGGTAAGGAAGCTGTGCAGTTTTTGGTCGCTGTGAAAGACTTCCTAGAACAACCAGGGCTTGCCTTGTTGGACATCTAAGGCATAAATACAAACCATTTCAATGATTTAACTAACCCATCCTGCCGTATAGCATATTCATGCTATATACAGACTAGTCTTACCACCTCATTCTTGGCATCGACATTGCGTATATCTGAAAAGTACAATGTTCGTCATGGAAGAATTTGATTGCCAAGGATGGGAATGATATGAAAAAAGCCGTTAGTCTTGAACCAATGAACCTTTATATGCGTGAAATATCTAGGCATAGCCTGCTCACAGCCGAGGATGAGGTTGAACTCTCCTTACAAATCGCCCAAGGTGATGAATCTGCCAGACAGCGCATGATTAATGCCAACTTACGCTTGGTGGTCAAAATCGCCCGTCGATATATGAACCGCGACTTACCTTTGGATGATATCATTGAAGAAGGTAATATTGGTTTGATTCGTGCTGTAGAAAAATTTGATTCTGCACATGGCTGCCGTTTTTCAACCTATGCTACATGGTGGATTCGCCAAGCGGTTGAACGTGGCATTATGAATCAATCGCGCACGATTCGTTTGCCCGTACATGTGAGCAAAGAAATCAACAGCATGACGCGCTCAGGTAATCATTTGCGTCATGTTTTAGGACGTGAACCTACAGACAACGAAATCGCCATTAAAATGGGTAAAACCACCAAACGTGTGCAAGAATTGAGGGAAGCAGTCTTACCCACAGAAAGCGCGGATAAACTCTTACAAAGCACTGGTGATTTCACCGTATTGGACATCACCGCAGATGAGAATGCCGTTGCCCCTAGCGAACAGTTGAACCAGAATATTTGCAAAGATCTGTTGGCTGGGTGGTTGCAACATTTGAACAAAAAAGAGCAAGAAGTGGTATCGTTGCGTTATGGTTTGGGTGGACGAGAAGACCCTTGGACTTTAGAAGCCATTGGCAATCATTTGGGTGTCACCCGTGAACGCATTCGTCAGATTCAGGTTGCTGCTTTGCAGAAATTACGTATGTTGCCAGATGCACAAAACATGCATTTGGAGGAAATCATTTGACGGCAAAAGCAGCAGTTCAACTCAGAGATTATATTCGTGACATCCCTGACTTTCCTAAACCCGGGATAGTCTTTAAAGACATCAGCCCTTTGTTGGCAAGTGGTGAAGCTTTTGCTTCATGCACCTCACAACTTGCCATACATATGCCTGATGATATTGATGCCATTGTGGGCATTGAATCACGCGGTTTTTTGTTTGGTGCAGCCTTGGCGCAACTCACTGGTGTTGGTTTTGTGCCTATTCGCAAACCAGGCAAGCTTCCTGCGGATACCCACGGCATTGATTATGAACTTGAGTACGGCATGGACAGATTAGAAATTCATAAAGATGCTTTAAGCCAAGGGCATAAAGTGGTGATTGTCGATGATTTGTTGGCAACCGGTGGTACAGCCGCTGCCACAGTAGAACTGGTGCAAACATTGGGAGCAGAAGTCGCTGCATGTTTATTTGTGATTGAACTTGAGTTCTTAAAAGGTAAAAATCGTTTGCAAAATGTGCCTACACATAGCTTGTTGAAATATTAAACAAAAAAGAATGACACTATCGAAATAAATTGAGCATGAAAGTTTGGCAGTTATGAAGTTTATAAACTATAATAACATCAAACACAGAATACGCTTAATTTTGAGGTGAAAGTATGCCGCACTACCGTCGTTTTCAAGATATTTCTGTCAGTGAGAAGCTTTTAAACTCGATGTTTTTATTGATGATTGCAGTTGCATATCTTTTTGCATTATTACATATGTACTATGCTCATGAAGGGCGTGATGGCGAAGCTGGTTTGTCGGTAAAAGACGTGATGATTGCTTATCATGGCAGCCATGACCAAACCCGTCTAGGTGCTGCAATTAAAGGCTCTATGGGTGCAAACTTACCTTCGGCTGCTGCCAAAAATGATATTCTAGACTGGATCAATCTTGGAGCACATGAGGATGATTACCAAACCCGTATCCGCCCTATTTTTGAGAACAACTGTATCGCCTGTCACTCCGTTGATAGTGGTATGCCTATTCCCTCGTTAGAATCTTTTGCTGATGTTCGTGCTTTAACCCATACGGATACGGGAGCAACGATTCCAACTTTGGTGCGTGTATCACATATTCATTTGTTTGGTATTGCATTTATCTTATTTTTTGTAGGTCGTATATTTTTATTATGCGAAATGCCTGCGTTATGGAAGCGCGTTGCCGTGATCATTCCCTTTGCTGCGGTTTTGATTGATATTCTCTCTTGGTATATTACAAAATCTATCCCTGGTTTTGCTTATGTCGTCGTGATTTCAGGAGGGCTTATGGGGCTGTCATTGTGGTTCCAAATTGGCGTTTCAATGTATCAAATGTGGTTTCATCAAAAGCATCATCAAGGAGAAGTAACATGAAAAAAATAACAACAGCGATAGCGGCAATCGCAACAGTAGCATTACTTTCTTCGCCTGCATTTGCCTCTGATGGCGTGGATGGTGCGAAGCTTTTTAACAAGAAATGTAAAATGTGCCATAAAATGGAGAAAAGCAGGTCTGCGCCAGCAGTACAATCCATGCATACAGATGCCAGCATTTTATCTGCTAAAATAAGTAACGGTGGCAAAGGCATGCCTAAGTTTGGTCACAAGTTTTCTGAAGAAGAAATCAGTGCTTTGGTGAAGTATATCCAAAGTAATACAAAAAAATAAAAACGTCACAAAGGAGAGTGAAATGTTTAAAATAGTTACTATATTCGTCAGTTTGATGGTATTATCAAGCTCTGCTTGGGCAGCAGATATGCAAGGTAAAGCTTTGTTTAACAACAATTGTGCATCTTGTCATGCTATGGATGGTAAAGGTTCAAAAATGGGGCTAAAACTCAAGCCTTTTCCCGCCCGAGATTTAACCGCATTGGCAGCCACCGTACAACGTGATGAGTTGCGCCGCATTATTTCAGGTGGCATTCAAGGTACAGCCATGACACCTAAAAAGTACGATCTTGATGCCTTGGAAATTGAATATGTGATTGATTATATTTTGGGCTTTAAACGCACTGTGAATTTAGCCAATGGCAAAAAACGTTTTTCAAAAGTGTGTGTCTCATGCCACGGCATGGATGGGCGCTCCCAAACAGGTATGGGTGCAAAAAACCTAGTCTATTCCAAATTATCACTTGCTGATACCGTGCATACCATTCGTTATGGTCGGGCAGGCACTAAAATGACAAGCAAGCGCCACCAATTGAATAATGCTGACATTGAAGATGTGGCTAATTATGTGCACGGCTTACGTTACCAGCATAATTTGAAAAAAGGCGCGGAATTATATGCTTCTACTTGTAAATCATGCCATAAATCACCATCCACCATTAAGCTTCAAGGCAATGCGGCTGCGAAAAAGAGCATGTCTGACTTAAGTGATTACGTTTTAGACCTGCGTATTCGTCATGGTCGTCATGTGGCCCGTTCGAACAAACAAGTTCAACATTTATCGGATGATGATACGCGTGATATTATTGCTTACCTAAGGCAAGAAACGAAATAATATGTCACAACTTATAACAAGCACCGCTCATTTGAGCGGTGCTGAACTTCTTGACCTTGAATTCATCCAGAAACACGATAAAGCAGGATCACGTTACACATCATACTAAGGGTATCCCCCAAGCTTTAACTGATTGAATCATGGTCAACAAACACTGATTCAAACATCAATCGCTATAATCTGACCAAAATTCAGTGCCTGAACGCATATTGTTGATGCGTTCGATTAACATATCTAAAGCGTTGGGGTGTTCAGCAAAGTTGATTCTATCGGTTTGTACCACCAAAAGCGGCGAATCTTGATAATGAAAAAAGAAATCATCATACGTTGTGGTGACTTGATTGATGTAGTCTAAAGTGATGTTTTTTTCAAACTTTCGTTGCCGTTGCTGAATACGTTTAAAGGCTATTTCTGGTGAAGACTGTAAATAAATAACCAAGTCTGCGCGGGGTAAATCAATGTCTACAAGTTGCGCAACTTGTTCATACAACACAAATTCAGCATCCGATAAATTCGTCATGGCAAAAAGGCGGTCTTTAGCGAATACATAGTCGCTGACCATAACAGGATGAAACAAGTCTTGTTGCACTAAAGTTTGCCACTGCTTTAAACGTGAGAACAAAAACGATAATTGCACCGACAAACCATGACGTTCGGGATGTTGGTAAAAAAGCTCAAGAAAGGGGTTATCTTCAATACTTTCTAACAAAAGATTCGCATCAAGTTTAGATGCTAAACCTTGTGCCAGCGTGGTTTTACCCACACCAATGCCACCTTCAATGGCAATATGCATCATTTTGGGGTGTTGCTTGTCCATAACTTCCCTTTGTATAAGTCGCTATTATGTTGTATCAAATGCTGAATCATGGCAGAAATTGGCTGCTGTGTAACGGGGTGAATCCAATCGGGGTGAATATCGGCAAGGGGTTGTAAAACAAACAAACGTTTTGCCAGCTCTGGATGCGGCAAACGAAGCTCAGGGCTTGAAAGGATGATATCTTGATAACAAAGCAAGTCTAAATCCAAAGTTCTTGAAGCCCAATGGCTTAAACGTTTCCTGCCATGTTGATCTTCAATCTCATGCAATACCTGCAGCAGTGATGCTGCGGGTAAGTCAGTATCCAGCTGCACTACGGCATTCAAATAATCAGCTTGGGCAGGGCTGTTTGCATCAGCGGTGAGGGCTGCTGTTTGGTATAGTTTTGACTTGGCAATGATTAAACCATGCTCTTGTAACATCACGCATGCTGAGTCAAAAGCGCTTTGTACATCGCCTAAGTTACCACCCAAAGCAATCATGATGCCTTGTTTCCCCCATGTTTTCACAACAATCAGCTCAACAGTGGCGCAATCACCAGTGCCACAATCGCCATCACGTTAATCAAAATATTCATTGAAGGGCCTGAAGTATCTTTAAAAGGATCACCTACAGTGTCGCCAACCACCACAGCGGCATGTACAGCCGAGCCTTTGCCACCAAGATTACCTTTTTCCACATGTTTTTTGGCATTATCCCATGCGCCACCTGCGTTTGCCATCATCAATGCCATGAGTACACAACACAGCAAAGCGCCTGCTAACATGCCGCCTAACGCCTCCGCACCAAGCCCAAAACCAACTACCACAGGTGTAAACACTGCCAACACCCCTGGTAGAATCATCTTTTTCAAGGCTGCTGTAGTGGCAATTTCGATGCAACGTTCATGGTCGGGCTCTACTTTACCCTCCATCAAACCTGCGATTTCCTTAAATTGGCGACGGATTTCTTTAATCATTGCAAACGCCGCATCACCCACAGCCGTCATGGTTAAAGAAGCAATCAGGAATGGAACCACCCCACCAATAAATAAACCCACCAACACGATAGGTTCACTCAAGTTCAAAGAGAAATCAGGGATGCGGGAAGACACTGTTTCCACAAAAGCGGCAATAATAGCTAAAGCAGCCAGCGCAGCAGCACCAATCGCAAAACCTTTGCCAATCGCGGCGGTAGTATTGCCTAATTCATCCAAAGAGTCGGTGATTTGACGTGTCTCTTCGCCCAAACCTGCCATTTCGGCAATGCCACCAGCATTATCTGCAATAGGTCCATAAGCATCAATCGCCATCGTCATACCCACCGTTGCCAACATACCCACAGCAGCAATACCCACACCATACAAGCCGCATAAAGAAGTGGAGACAAAGATGATTGCGCAAATTGTAAAGACGGGAATCACCACCGACTGCATACCAACAGCTAATCCTGCAATCATCACCGTTGCAGCACCAGTTTCACCAGCTTGCGCAATATTACGCACAGGTTGTCCGCCTGTGTAATACTCAGTTACCAAACCAATCACAATACCACCCACTGCCCCTGCCAATACCGCACCCCAAACACCCACATCTACATCCATCATGCTGATGAGCAGGTAAGAGGAAAGGATGAAAATAAGCGATGAACCTATCGTACCCATGCGCAAGGCGACTTCAGGCGATTTCTGGATAGAGATGCGCACCAAGACAATACCAATCAAGGAACAACATAAACCCAAAGATGCCAATGCCAAGGGTAAAAACATCAACGTCTGCTGCTCTCCAAGCGGATCTAAGATGTCCACAGCCATGGTCGATGCCATGGCAATAGTGGCAATGATAGCCCCACAATACGATTCAAAAATATCCGAACCCATACCCGCCACATCACCCACATTATCACCCACATTATCAGCAATAACACCAGGGTTACGCGGATCATCTTCGGGTATACCTGCTTCAATTTTTCCCACCAAATCAGCGCCAATATCCGCACTTTTAGTGAAAATACCGCCACCAACCCTTGCAAAAAGTGCCACAGAAGATGCACCCATACCAAAGCCATGAATGGCGTGGGCGGTAGCTGGATCACCACCAAAAAATAAATATAATGTACCTAAACCAAGCAAACCAAGGGCAGCCACCGTAATACCCATCACCGAACCACCATAAAAGGCTACCGAAAGTGCAGCCGATGCACCGTGCTCATGGGCGGCAACTGTGGTGCGGATATTGGCTTTGGTCGCAGCAAACATACCGCAATAACCTGCCAAGGCAGAACAACCCGCGCCGACTAAAAAAGCAATGGTAGTATGCAAACCCAAGCTGAATGCCAAGAGCAAGGCAACCAACAATACAAAAACGAGTAAAATGGCGTATTCTCGGCGCAAGAAAACCATAGCTCCAAGGTGGATAGACTGTGCAATGCTCACTGCTTTACCTTCGCCAACAGCATGTTTCATGACCATGCGATATAAGATATAAGCGGATATTAGTCCTAAAAAGCCTAATATTACTGGTATGAATTGCATGTCCATAAACCCTCCTCAAGGTTGTTCATAAGCTGGATGTTTAACATCATGATGGGCGTTGGTGAAGTGGTAGCGTAAAAATTAAAGGCAAAGTATCAAGTGCTGCGCTACTACAAAATTAGTAAGAGCCAAAATTAGCGACGCATACCAACTTACAACGCCCCACCACAACTCGAACCCTGTCCCGCAGTGCAAGCATAACAATGGTCCATAATCGTTATCGGCTGCCCTTCTAAACCTTCTTGCAAGGTTTGTTTCAAATTCGCTTGCGTAATCAACTGCGTAATATGCAGTTTCTTCTCGCCTTGAATCGGTGCAGGTAAGTCCAACATCTGATTGAAGTCACAATCATAAACATAACCCAACCAATCCACTGAAATCAAGGTTCTACACATCACCCCAGCCACATTATCCGCCAAGAAGTTATCTTTAAGCAACTGCATATAACCTTCAAACTGCCCCTTGCTGACCAAAGTGCTACCAAAACGCTGGATTGGTTGATTGGTAATCGTAAACAAATGGTTAAAGTGGATATGATAACGCGCTAAAAGCTCTTTTTTATAGTCTGCTTCAAGCGCTTCTTGGGCAGGTGGTAAACTCGTCCCCTGTGGGTTGAAGACCAAATTCAACTTTAAATCACTGCCTTCCAGCCCATAACCCAACGCATTCAAACGCTGAATACCCGAAATACTACTCTGAAACACCCCATCCCCACGTTGCGCATCCACATTGTCTGCCAAATAACAGGGCAATGATGCTGCCACTTCCACTTGCTGCTCTGCTAAAAATTCTGCCAACCAAGCATAACCATCTTCTTCTAAAATCGTCAGATTACAACGGTCAATCACATGCACATCCAAAGCCCTAGCCGCTTTAACCAACATCTTAAAATGTGGGTTCATTTCAGGTGCGCCACCTGTTAAATCCAAGGTTTTAATCTTGGCGACTTCCATCAAGCTAATCAGCTCTTGTATGGTAGATTCCGACATCAACTCTTTACGGTTAGGCCCTGCATTCACATGGCAATGAAAACAGGTCTGATTGCACAAATAACCCAAATTGACTTGTAAAGTATGCATTTTTGCCCGTCGAATCGCTGGAAAATTCGTTTTTTCTAATAGTGGTAACATGTCTCGCATGGCTTGTTTCCCCAGTTTTCTTCGTTGGTCGTCAAACAAGCATGAATATTACAAAAAAGAAGTCAAGTCTAGCCGTTTATTGCTGAAAATTCCTGACTTATACGCTCATTTTCTGCAATAAAACCGTGAAATCTTGGCTACTCATAGGCGCATTGAAGAAATAACCCTGAATTTCATCACAACCTGCATCTTCTAACCAAGCCAACTGCTCCCTTGTTTCCACACCTTCAGCAATCACTGTCATATCCAAACCATGGGCCAATGTAATCATGGCAGTCACGATTTTACTGTCATCTTTATCATCAGGCAGCCCTATGATAAAAGATCTATCTAGTTTCAATTTTGAAATGGGAAAACGTTTCAAATAGCTCAACGATGAATAACCCGTACCAAAATCATCAATCGCCAGCTGTATACCATTACCATGTAAAGCCTGTAAAATTTTAATCGTCGATTCTGCATCTTGCATAATCATACTTTCAGTCAGCTCGAGTTCCAAAAAGTCAGGTTCTAAATGATGTTTATGCAGTATTTTGTCCACCATTTTCAGCATATTACCATCTTTAAACTGCCGACTTGAAAGGTTCACCGCCATCCGCATACAAGGAAAACCCGCCTCTTGCCAAGTTTTATTTTGCCTACATGCTTCATCCAAAATCCACTCACCAATCGGTACAATCAAACCAGTTTCTTCTGCCAAAGGAATAAAGTCTAGCGGCGCAACCCTGCCCAACTCTGGCTGATTCCAACGTACCAAAGCCTCCATACCAGTCACCACGCCAGAGCCAACTGCATATTTGGGTTGATAATGAAGCTCAAACTCTTCATTTTCCAAAGCTTTACGCAGCTTAGACTCCAAGTTCAAACGTTTACTTGAAGTGGCATGTACATCTTGGCTATAAAAAGCATACCTGTTTCGCCCTTGATCTTTAGCATGATACATCGAGGTATCCGCATATTTTAACAAGGTCTCAATATCATCCGTATCATCTGGAAAAATACTAATGCCTACGCTGGTCGTCACCGTCAGTTCTTGCCCTTGAATCAACACAGGTTCTGCCAATGCCTTAATCATTTTCTCTGCCACTACACCAGCATCTTCTGCTTTTTTAAGCCCCAACAATAAAGAGGTAAACTCATCACCACCCTGCCTAGACAACATATCGCTCTCACGAATGCAACCAAACAAACGCCCCGCCACCTCTTGCAACAACAAATCACCTGCTGAATGACCCAGCGTATCATTGATGACCTTAAACCTGTCCAAATCCATGAAGAACAAAGCAAAACGCCCTCCATTACGACGGACATTGGCCGCTGCATGTTTTAAAGTCTCTTGAAACAATACGCGATTAGGCAGCTCCGTTAACGCATCATAATGTGCCAAATAATATAGCTTTTGCTTGGCATTCGCATGGGCATTGATGTCCGAATAGGTGGCAATATAGTGCGACACCACACCTTGTGCATCCAATACACTGCTCACTTTTAACCATTCAGGATATTCCTGCCCATTCTTCTTATAACTTTTAACCTCCCCTTCCCAAAAACCCATCTCGGTCACTCTAACCCACATTTCCTCATAAAAAAATCGATGCTGCTCTGTCGCATGCAGCTCCACAATATGTTGGTTGATCATTTCTGGCTGAGCGTAACCTGCATGTTGCAAAAAGGCAGGATTGACCACCTGAATCAGCCCTTGTGCATCCAAAACCATGATGCCCTCACCTGAATTTTCAAAAATCGAGCTTGAAAGCTGCAATTGTCGCATCAAGTCCTGACGTTGTTGAATTTCATTTTCCAACAATTTCTTCTGTCTATAAAATGCGCAAAATGTTTCCACTTTGGCTTCTAAGAGTTCAACATCAATGGGTTTAATGATGAAATCAACCGCACCATATTCATAACCTTGGCTAATCGACAAATCATTCGGCGTGAGCGCTGTGATAAAAACTACCGAGATATCTGCCCATGCAGGATTTGCTTTAATCGTGGATACCGTGGCAAAACCGTCCATATCAGGCATCAGCACATCCATTAATATCAAAGCAAAGTCCGCATCTTCGCCTAAAATATCAAGTGCTTGCTGTCCTGAATTCGCTTTAACCACGTTATAATCATCATGATCGAGAATTTCTTCAAGCAACAATAAATTGTCTTCAATATCATCAACAACAAGAATTTTTATGCCTACTTCATTCATATCATCCCACTTCTCACCGTCTCTACACCTTATATGAGCTTACTCAAAGTAATCAGAAGCAAGTTCAATGCCTGTTTTGGGCAGTATCTGAACGGCAAATCAACAAGAACATATATGCCGCCAAGCACACCTTAATACACGCCATAGTTGACCCCATGTTTATTCGGTGCTTCAATCGGGGTATGGAAGTTTCACAACAAGAACAGGATGTGCAGAGCCGTGTGCAAACATTGGCTGAACATTTGGCAACCATTCGCCGCAACCATGAGAAAACCTTGGCGGAAAACAAACGCCTGCGTGAAGTGGTGCGTTTGGCAGAAAGTGAGCTGCGTAAACGCCGTGAACAAATTGAAAAATTACAACATGAGTATCAAAATCTGCAAAATAAACGCCTAGAAGCCAAAGCCCGCGTGGAACATGTGTTGGAAAAAGTCGATTTACTTTCAGCAGAACACGCTGGCAATCAGCCATGAGCAAACAAACATGAGTCAATCCATAGAAGTCATACTTGCGGGCATCACCCTCAACATCAATACCGACGATAAGCCTGAGCATGTGCGTGCGGCAGCTCAGATGGTACAAGAACAGTTTGACGAGTTGAAAAGCTCTGGTGCCATCATCAATACCAACAAAATTATGGCGTTAATTGCCCTTAACCTTGCCGATGAATTGTTAAATAAGTCTTCAACCAACCCTGAAGTGATGCAGCATATTATTTCAAGCCTTGACCAAGTGATTGCGCAAGCAGAGGGTTTAGCTAATGTGTCCCTGCGCTGACCGAATCGCAGTATAGTTTCTGAGCCGATGTGTTTTTTATGGGAGATCGCTATGTTTGTGGTGTGCGTCCTTGTTGTTCAAAGGAACCTAAAGCAAACATGCTTCGCCCCCCTCACTTTGAGGGTTCGATAACTTTCTGTTGGAGCGACAGTGCGGGGATGCTTTTTTATCATGTCTAATATCAGCCAACTCAAACAACAATGTCGCCTTGATTTATCAGCGCAACGCCAACAACTTAGCCCCGCACAACGTCAACATCATTCACAACGTATCTTTGAACATAGCCAAGATTATTTAAAGGGTGTGCCTCAACCTATGGAGCTGCTCATTTATCGGGCTTTGGCTGCTGAAGTGGATACAAGTTTCTTTTTCAATGCAGGGTTTACCCATATTTACGCACCTCGTATGTTGCCCCAGTCAGGGCTTACTTGGGTGCGCGTCCAACACGATACCATATGGCAAAAGGTCGACTTTGGTGTGCTTGAGCCCACATCGGGTGAAATATGGCAAAAAAATAAACTTAAAACCCTGATGATTTGTCCGCTTTTAGGTTTTGATCGCCTTGGTAATCGCTTGGGTATGGGTAAAGGTTACTTTGACCGCTGGTTAGAACACCACGCCAATGAAGTCGATCAGCAGTTGGGTTTAGCCTTTTCCTTACAAGAGCTTCCCAAAGTGCCCACAGAACCGCATGATGCGCCCCTTTCTACTATTATCACTGAGCGTGAGGTTATTACATGTCTGAACCATTAAATATTCTTATCATTGGCGATGTTTTGGGCAAAGCTGGGCGCAGAGCCTTACGCGACCACTTACCTCACCTCATTGATGAACATCAAATCGACTTTTGTGTCGCCAACGGAGAAAACCTTGCCGCAGGTTTTGGCACTACGCTCAAAACTGCCGACGAACTGTTTAGTATCGGTGTCGATGTGTTGACCAATGGTAACCATTGTTGGGACCAAAAAAGCTTTTTAAAAGACATCGAAGAAGACGATAGATTTGTCCGCCCTGCTAACTTCTCGGCACATGCACCAGGCTCTGGTTGGACTATCCAAGAAAGCCGTATGGGGCATAAAGTCGCCGTGATTAACCTCATCGGACAAGTTTTTATGAACACTTGGGACTGCCCTTTTGCCGCAGTTGATAAAATTATGTTAGAGATGCCCGATGATGTGCAAGCCATTGTGGTGGACTTACACGCCGAAACCACCAGCGAGAAAATGGGCATGGGTTGGCATTTGGATGGGCGTGTTTCTATGGTTTATGGTACGCATACCCATGTTCCAACCTGTGATGAAGTCATCCACAGTGGTGGCACAGCCTACCAAACCGACATCGGCATGACAGGCTCATACAATTCCATCATCGGCATGAAAAAAGAAGGGGCTTTGCACCGCATGGTCACACGTTTACCCCAACGTTTTGAAGCTGTAGAGCGCGGAGGCACCATTTTCGCCACCAAAGTCAGCATCAACCCACAAAACCGACAAGCCACAGACATCCAAAGGATTTGTATTCGACCTTCAAGTTAACAGTAGGTCGAATACTTCCTTCTTTACTTCAAATGCGAAGAAAGCTCTGGGCTTTCAGCAAAGGTTTTAAGCTTTTGCGCCCGTGAAGGGTGGCGGAGTTTACGCAATGCTTTGGCTTCGATTTGACGAATCCTTTCGCGTGTCACATTAAACTGTTTGCCCACTTCTTCCAAAGTATGGTCAGTGTTCATACCAATACCAAAACGCATCCTTAACACTTTTTGCTCTCTATCGGTCAAGTTTTGCAACACTTCATGGGTAGATTCACGCAAGGCTTGGATGACGGCCGTATCCAGCGGATTTTCAGCTTTTGAATCTTCCACAAAATCACCCAAACTGGTGTCTTCATCATCACCCACAGGGGTATCCAAAGACACAGGTTCTTTGGCAACTTCCAAAATTTGCTCTACCTTTTCAATCGGCATTTCTAAAATCTCTGCCAACTCTTCAGGGCTAGGGTTTCTGCCTGTTTCTTGAGCGATTTGACGTGAAATACGCATCATTTTATTGATCGTCTCAATCATATGCACAGGAATACGAATCGTACGCGCCTGATCCGCAATCGAGCGGGTAATCGCCTGACGAATCCACCATGTTGCATAAGTAGAGAATTTATAACCACGTCTCCACTCAAATTTGTCCACTGCTTTCATCAAGCCAATATTACCTTCTTGAATCAAATCCAAGAAACCAAGCCCACGATTGGTATACTTCTTGGCAATCGAAATCACCAAGCGTAAGTTCGCTTCAATCATTTCACGCTTGGCTTGACGCATTTTCGCTTCACCCATGGTCAACTTACGCGCCACGTCTTTAAGCTCATACACATCCATTTCACTTTCTTGCTCAACACGTTTCAAACGGCGTTGGTTTTCACGAATCTTAGTGGATGTCTGCTCAAACTTAGCCGTCCAAGCTGCATCAGGATGTTGCTTTAACATATCATTGACCCAACGTTCATCAGTCAAACGTGTAGGGAAAGTCTCCAAAAATAGTTTGCGTGGCATTTTCGCTTTGAGTGCTTGATCACGAATCGCACGTTCATACTTACGCACTCTATCCACCGCATTTTTAAAGCGTTGCACCAACATAATCAGTTGTTTGTTGGAAAACGGAATCGTTACCAACTCCACCAACATCGACTTCAACACTTTTTCCGCACGCGCAGCAAGTTTCTTGTCGCGTGGTTTGCGCATACGTTCTTGGCGAATACCCAAGAATTCTTCGTGTAAGACCTTCGCTTTTTCAAAGCGTGCCAACGCTTCTTCGAGTTGCTCTTGCTTGGTGATGATGGTTTCTTCCATCGGTGTACCATCTGGTGTTGCCGTACGCGCTTTAATCGCAACAGCCAACTCCTCAGCATTCATTTTTGGCTTAGCATCAATTAAATCATCATCATCCAAGTCACTTTTATCCATGCGGTTTTCATACTCGGCAATCGCCGCCGCATTGACCACTTTATCATCAATATCTAAAATATCTTTGAAATTAGGCTCTTCTTCAAGTTCCTCAGCTTCATCACGAATTTCAATGACCCGCTCACCCAAACGCATGATTTCACGGAATGTTGCTGGACACAAACAAATCGCTTCGTGAACCTGCATACGCCCTTCTTCAATACGACGGGCAATTTCAATCTCGCCTTCACGCGTCAACAGCTCCACAGTACCCATTTCACGCAAATACATGCGTACAGGGTCGTCTACACGAATCACCGTGCCTAAGGTGGTGGTATCAGCGCGAAGTGCGGAGTCCTCTTTGCGCAAACGGTCTTTACGCATGGCGTATTCACCCGTTGGCGCACGTTCAGGATCAACCACCTCTACACCCATTTCGGTGAACAAATTGATGATGCCTTCGACTTGATCCGCATCGACCAAACCTGTAGGCAAATGGGCATTTAAATCATCATAAGTGATGAAACCAGCTTCTTTGCCTTTTGCCATCAATGTGCCAAGTTCTTTGACGCGTGTCTGCTCTTTTTTACTCATAATTCTAGTACCACCCTTATTAAGGTTTTTGATTTTGTTGATACAATTTTTGTTGCGCTTTTAAGGTTGTTAACTCTGCTTGCAGACGGATTTTCACAGCCAAGCCCAACGAGCGACTTCGTAATAAGTCGTCGAGGTAACTCACCTGCATATCAATCAAGAGTATATCAAACTCATCGTCTTCAACAGTTGGTAGGTTCACCCAGCGTGCAATATCATGATTGTCGGGGAATTCCCGCATCAACTGTGCCGCTATATCTAATATGGTGCTTTCTTCTATGCCTACCAAGGAAAAGGCGCGGGTATATATCGGGTAAGCGGGGTCACTGTCAACAAAAAACTCAAACGCATCTTCATTCAACTTACTAAATCTTGCATGTTTTTGTAGTAAACCAGCCATAAACCTATCATGTTTCAATGGTGATACTGCCAACCCTCGCGCCCTTTTTTGTACTTTTACTGCCCTTGGTTTAGCCACCAAAACATTGCCTTTTTGATGCGTAAGTGCCACACCACTGGCTTTTTCCACCTCTGATTGCCAGGCCTGACGTAAATAATCATCACCCATGCCCGACAACATCTTCTCCGCCTTTTTCGCCATCATCGCCCTGCCTGATGCCCCTTCACCACTAATCAGCTGCAAACCTTTCAACCAAGCATCCAAAGCTGGCAAGGCATCTTGTTCTAAACGTTGCTCAAATGCTGCTTGCCCTTCTTTTTTGAGTAGCGTATCGGGGTCTTCACCATCAGGTAAGTATAAAAAACGCGGATTATGTTCAGCCTTTAACACCCCCAACATACGTTCAATCGCCCGCCATGCCGCCTGTCGCCCTGCTTTATCACCATCAAAACAAAATATAGGCGCAGCTTCAAGGCGTAAGATTAGACGCAACTGCGGCTCTGTAATCGCAGTGCCCAGCGGTGCTACGGCATAAGGCAAATCAAATGCAGCCATCGCCAACACATCCATATAACCTTCAACCACCACCAACATTTTACGCTTACGAATCGCGTCTCTGTGTTCAGAATAACCATACAATAGGTTAGATTTATGATAAAAATCTGTTTCAGGTGAGTTTAGATATTTGGGTTCACCATCACCCATCACCCTGCCACCAAAACCCACCACTTCGCCACGTTTGTCCCGAATCGGGAACATCACCCGACCCCTAAACCTATCCGCATACCCCCGTTCATTGCGAACCAACACGCCAATGCCTTCAAGCTGCTGTAACATGTCTTTATCATCACCAAAACAACGCTGCATAAAGCCATAACCCGCAGGAGAAAAGCCAAGTTGATAACGTTGAATAATACTTAAAGGAAGCTGACGTTGCTCCAAATACAATGTTGCCTTAGCACCCTCATCGGCTTGTAAAGTGCGGGCAAAAACCCCTGCAACTTGAGCCAACAAAGCCAAGCCGCGCTTTTTCCGCGCTTCTTCCCCAGGGTTCACCGCGCGACTCGCAGGTATCGCCATGCCTGCTTTATGGGCCAAGAATTCAACAGCTTCTGGAAAAGCATAACCATCATGTTCCATTAAAAAACGATAAGCATTACCGCCTTTGCCACAACCAAAACAATAATATATCTGTTTATCCACAGACACCGAAAATGAAGCTGATTTTTCATTGTGAAATGGGCATAAACCCATCATATTTGAACCAGATGCCTTCAAATCCACGTGCCGCGCGATAATTTCCACCAAATCGGTGCGTGAAATTAACTCATCTAAGTAACTTGAAGAAAATTGTGCCATGAAAAGCTTTGTAGGGTTGATGAACTACAATTTCAAGCTTTGGCTGCAGTTACCCGATTACGTCCTTCATGTTTGGAAACATACAAGGCTTCATCTGCCCGTTTTAACCATTGTTTATGCTTTTCCGTTTCCCCACATACCGCCACACCCAAGCTTATATGCACTTCAATCGTCCCATGTTTGGTGGAAAAATCAAACAGTTGCACTGCTTGGCGTATGTTTTCAGCCAGCTGCATCGCTTCCTCTAAAACCATGCCTACAACAATAATACAAAACTCTTCACCACCCAAACGTGCTACCATATCGGTATCGCGTACGGATGTTTGCAACAATTCAGCCAGTTTCTCCAACACTTCATCGCCACAATCATGTCCATACCTATCGTTAATCGCTTTAAAGTGGTCGATGTCTATCATCAAACATATCAAACCTTCAGAGCTTTCAGTTAAATATTCCGTGAGTTTACGCCGATTTGCCAAACCCGTTAAGGGGTCGTTTCTTGCTTGTGCTTCTGCATCAAGCAAACGCTCAGACAACACACTCATTTGCTGCACATGTGCTGTCATAGTTTGTTTTAAACTCTGGCTGGCTTGATTGAGTTTTTTGCCTGCGTGTAAAATACCTTCTCTGGCTTGTTGTAGTAATTTTTGCGCTTGTTTGGGGTCATCGGGAAGTGTTTGTTCAAGCAGCTTTTCTGTATGCAACAGCTCTGGTGAATCTTCACCCACTTCAGCCAACACCCCACCCATAGCCTGCACAGACGTTTGTAAAGCAGCCATCAATAATTTAAGTTCATCACGCACTTTTTCATCATCTTGTAAGTGGCAACGTATATGACGCTCAAAAGCCACACATTGTTGCGTCAAATCATCCATCTCTAAGGCTGGTTTACCCAGTAAATCACAACCTCTAGCCAACATCTTACGCACCAAAGGTAAGTCTTGTTGTGCTACTTCAAGCAAGGACTTACGTTCCTGCACATGTGCCTGAAACTGCTGCCAATCGACGTGTTGCGCATCCCCATCTGACAACCGCTTCAACAACAAACCATGTTCAGCATCAAACAACAGCGACAACATCGCCAACACCTGCGCATACAATGTCGGTGCAATGCTGGGCATGCTCTGCAACGACTCCAGCAGCATGACTAAACGGCGCATCAGTGTCCTTAATTCTGCTGTTTCATTATGAGGATTTAACACCACCGTGCGTAAGGTATCTAAACCATCCAAAACTTCTGCCAACACATCTTTTTTATCCATCATGTTCTTGACGTAACGCCTCTAAACCCTGTAAAAAGTCACGAATCACCTGCTCTTGTAAACTGATGCTATTATTCAAATTCTCTGCTGCTAACTGCAAGTCTTGAGAAATATCATGGGTTTGCCCAGAAACCAACTGCACATCAGACACTGCCTCCTGCACTGAATGTATGCCCTCGCTAGAGCGTTGCGCTCCCAATGATATTTCTTGAATCGCCGCAGTTTGTTCGTCCATCGCCGCGGAGACATGCTGACTATAAGCATTGAGTTCGACTATGGTTTCACCAATATTCTGAATCGCCTCCACAGCACTACTACTTTCATGCTGCATACGCGTAATCCGCTCAGAGATATTCTCCGTAGCTCTGGCAGTTTGCGTGGCAAGTTCTTTGACTTCCGAGGCTACCACCGAAAATCCTCTGCCCGCCTCCCCTGCCCTTGCCGCTTCAATGCTTGCATTCAATGCCAATAAATTGGTTTGTTCTGCAATATCACGAATAGTCGCAATCACAGTGCCAATTTCTTGAGATACTTCGGAGAGTTGCGCCAAAATAATATTGGTTTTACCTGCATCCTCCACAGCTTGATCCGATGTCTCCAATGTTTTCTCGACTTGTTCATTCACCAAGTTGATATTCGCACTCATTTCTTCGGTGGCAGAAGCTGTAGAAATTACCTGCTCTGTGGTCAATATCACGCCTGCGTCAGCAATTTCGCTTTGCTTCAATAATGTAGCAGACGATTCCGTTAATGTTGCCATAGAACGATTAACATCATCACTGGCTTGTTTCACCTCACCCACCACATCGGCAATACTCGTTTCAAACACCTCAATCAACGCCGCTTCTTGCGCTTGAATATCATGTTCTCGTGCGATTTTCTGCTGGATTTGCTGTTGTTTCAATGCTTCAGCTTGCACACCCTCTTCAATGGAGAATCGCATCTCCTCCATATCCACCATCAATGCACCAAGCTCATTTTGATGTTTTGATACTGCTCTGAAATTCAAATCACCATCGGTGATACGATCAGCGACCCGCCCTACTTCCAACAAAGGTGAAATCAAGCGTCTTTTGATGATGAAATAGAACAATACCATACCAACCGTGAAGAATATCAATGCCATCAAGCTGTTCGACTGCACATCATCTTGCACTTTGGCATCCAAGTCTGCCAATGAATAGGTAATACGAATCGCACCATTAATCGCACCACTTGCCACTTCATGGCAACGTAAACAATCTACCCCTCTGGTTGCTTTGCTGGCTCTAAATGGCGTAATCACAGTCACCACACGCTCCTCAACCCCTTCACTGCTCAATACTGTGTTCACTTTGACCACTTCTTCACCCGCCAATGCCGCTCTATCCCAAGCATCTTGTGGCTCTTCGCTGGCATAACCTGGTCCAAACTGCTTGGATACAGGCTGCCCTCGTAATACTCTTGCTTCACGAATATTCGGGTTGAGTAACATCTTTTCTCGCAACACTTCGCGCTCATCCATCAGCCCTGATAACATCAATAAGTTCAACGCATCAAAATAAATAAGGCTGGTATCCTCAACACTTTGTTTGACCATATTTAAGGCTAAGTTCTGCTCTGAATCCAAAGTCTTATAAGCAGTTACCCCCATGATGATAAAAGATAACACCCCTACAATCAACAGTATTTCTGTAGCAATAGAGAGCTTAATAACTTTAGTTTGCGGTTTATATTCATCCATAGTGCCAGTTCCTCGTTTTATAATTCATACGTTACATCCAAGCCATACGCAAAAAAGATGCCATGAATGCCCATGCAACAGCTATCCACACACTTGTCAGCATACGCATCTCACGTGTATCATCTGCCCCACACGCAACATCGATGTAACGGAGATTCAAGTTGTCTAGAAAAAAAGGAAAGGTTGCAAACAGCCACAAAGATTCAGCCCCACAAAAAAGCACCCGCAATCCATATGCAAATGCGGAAAATACAGCAAGCAAACAATCACCTTGGCCTTCTGCTCCACCAGAGCGTAAAAAAGCCAACTTAAAATCAGAGCAACCAAGTCATGAAGGCAATCGTGGTGGGCGCAGCCGTGATTCAAAAAAACCGCAAGTCGATGATAAAGTCTGGACAGGCATCGTTTCCGCGCATCCTGATGGTTTTGGTTTTGTAAATGTACAAGGGCGTGAAGAAGACGTTTTTCTTTCCGTCGATGAAATGCGTGATGTGATGCATGGCGACCAAGTTGAAGTACAAACCTTCCAACGCCGTGGTCGTGAAGCAGGGAAATTGTTGCGCATTGTCAAGATGGCAGCGAGCATCATTACCGCAGAATTCAAGATTGAACATGGGCTTGGTTTTGCCCATCCACGTTCTAAACGTATGCCCCAATCCATATTGATTCCACGCGAACACAGCGCAGAAGCGAAACATGAAGACTGGGTTCGCGTCGATATTGAGCGCGGCAGCAACCCTTTACGCGGCAAAATTATCGAAGTCTTGGGTGATGATTTAACACCCAAAAAGTTGGTCGATTTGATTATTGCCGAACAAGCTTTATCCGAATCTTTCCCACCAGCAGTGTTGTTAGAGTCTGAAGCTATTCCTGAGCGTATTCGGGTTAAAGAGAAAAAAGACAGATTAGATTTAACCCACTTGCCCTTTGTCACCATTGATGGCGAAGATGCGCGTGATTTTGATGATGCGATTTGTGTGCAGCCGCGTGGTGAAGGTTTTGAAGCTTGGGTTGCCATTGCTGATGTTGCCCATTATGTGCCTGTGGATTCGGCTTTGGATGTGGAAGCGCAAACAAGGGGCAACTCTTTTTATTTCCCAGACAGGGTCATTCCCATGTTGCCTGAAAAATTATCCAATGGTTTATGCTCCTTAAATCCTGATGTACCACGCCTTGCTATGGTTGTGCGTATGCGTTTTGATGCAGGCGGCAAACGACGTTCCTCGCATGTGTATAATGGATTGATTCATTCGCAAGCCCGTTTGACCTACGAACAAGCCGCCAGTTGGTTAGAGCAAGGGGATACCTCCAGCGTTGCCTTAGAACATGTGCGTGAGATGTTGATATGTGCTTTGGGTTTATACCATGTGTTAGAGCGCAATCGCGGTAAACGTGGTGCCTTGGAAATTGAATTACCTGAAGTACGCGCCGTGATTGAAGGTGATGCTGTATGCAATATTGAATCACGCGAGCGTAATGTTGCCCACAAATTGATTGAAGAAATGATGTTGGCAGCCAATACTGCTGTTGCCAAGTTCATTGAAGATAAGAAGTGTACGCAACTCTACCGCATCCACCCTGCGCCAGAGCGTGACTCCATTGAAAAGTTAAACGCTTTCCTCAGCACCTTTGGTTTGAAGATTCGTCAACATGCGCGTGATGATGTGCGTCCGCAAGATGTACAACAAGTGCTTGCTGCTGCCGAGGGCAAACCCTTTGCTCACATCTTGCAACGTTTGGTCTTGCGCTCCATGCAACAAGCCAAATATACCACTGAAAATGTAGGGCATTTTGGTTTAGCTTATGATTGTTATGGTCATTTCACCAGCCCTATTCGTCGTTATGCCGATTTAACCACCCACAGACAACTCAAGGGCATTCTCGCCGAAGAAAAGATTAAAAAACAAGACTTAGAAAGCATAGGCGCACATATTTCCAGCCAAGAGCGCATACAACAACGCGCCGAATGGGATACCCAAGCCATGTTAGCAGCGTTGTATCATCAGCAAGACGTGGGTAAAGTTTTGCAGGCGACGGTATCAGGGGTAAGCAAGCGGCGTGTCTTTTTCACCCTCAGCAGCAGCCAAGCCGAAGCTGCGCTCAACATCGATACTTTAGGCAAAGTATTCACTTTGGATGAAGTCCACCACCGTTTGCATGACAAGAGCGGCAGTTTAAGCTTGGGTCTGGGTGACACCTTCGATATCGAAATCACCTCAACCGACCCAGTGCGTGGTTTAATCAATATTGTCTTGGCGGTGTAGCTCAGCAGACAGTATCTGATTGGAGCCATCGAAATGAAGGTTATTGATATTGCCTAAAACAACATCTTCGCTTTTTTAGGCAATATCAAGCAAACCTGCGCAGGGGTGGCGCATGCACATCAATCCAACGCTGTATATCGCTGCAACCACAACAAAGCCGATGATTCATCATATATCTCATCATCCAACTGCGCTTGATAGGCTGCATTTAATATGTGTTTAAAATCTGCGCAGGGTGTCAGCCCAGCATCAATCAACATTTTACCCGTGAGCAAGGCTGGAGATTGTCGCTGTTGAATCTTTAAGCTTATTGCCTTGTCTAACCATGGCAACGCAGGTCTTGAAGCTGGTGCAGGGGTACGTCCTGAAGCGTCTGCTTCGGTCAATACTTCCCAAAGTTCGATGCTGGCAGGTTGTAAGCGGTGCGCCAAACGTGATACCGCGCGTTTGCTGGCTTTGCCGTGTAAATGGGTGATATGTTCTTGGACTAAGGGTAAAAGTATGGTTTTGAAGCTTTTAGGCGCTGCAATACGGCGTAACAATGATGTGGCAGGTGTTTTGCCTGCCATAGCGTGGGCTGGTGAGCATATTTTTCCTTCTGCATTGCTCAAGGTGGTCGATGGTTTACCTAAATCATGGCATAAGGCGGCAAAAACAAGCTGAATTTGCTGCTCTTGGCTTAAATCCCGTTGCCCTTTCAACTTGGCTGCGGCATCCACCACCAAACAAGTATGCACCCAAACATCACCTTCGGGATGCCAATAATCATCTTGTGGACAGCCCATTAAAGCTGTCAATTCGGGATATAAACTCAACCAAGTCGAATCTTTTAACGCTTGTAAACCATACGATGGTGTGTCTGCTTTTGCCCATTTTAGCCATTCTTGCCAAATGCGCGATGCAGGCAAGCTGCTGGCTTCAGATAACAAAGATGCACACATCTTACGCGTTTCTTGGCTCAAAGTAAGTTGGAAACGCGCTGCAAACTGCATGGCGCGTAATGGGCGAAGCGGGTCTTCAACAAAGGCTGGAGAGACATGGCGCAAGGTTTTTTGTTTCAAATCTTCAAGCCCATGATGAAAATCGAGCAACTGTTGCTCAAGCGGATTCACCATCAAGGCATTGATGCTGAAATCTCGGCGTAAAGAGGCTTGTTCGGGGCTAATCCAAGGGTCAGGTGTTACGGCAAAAGCACAATGTCCTACACCTGTTTTCTTTTCCGTACGTGGCAAGGCAACATCCACCTCTAAACCCTTTAACCATAGCTTACAAACACCGAAATGTTTGCCTACATGTTCTACATGCCCCAAATTACTTAGCGTTGACCACAGTTTTTCAGGCTCAAGTTGATACACTTCCACATCCCAATCGTGTGGTGTTAAACCAAGGGTTAAATCACGCACACATCCGCCCACCAACCAAGCCTCACCGCCTGCTTGAGCAATGCTTTGACACATCTGAACCAGTGTTGTGGGGATACGTTGAAAATCAAATGAAGCGGACATATGCCCAACTTAACAAGCTCTTGCCCTTAAAACAACTCTACATCATCATCCATACCAATCGTAATCAGCTCGACAATATCATCACGTCTATCCAACCATGAACGCCGAGAAACGGGATTGCCAAAGGGGTTGATGATGATTTGGTTTTGCCGTACACATGAAAAGTCTTCATGATGCGGAAATAGCATATGTACTGCAGTTTGCACGGGGTCTTTCCATTCAAATGCCGAGTTGAGCCTGAAACCTATCCATAAATAACCCTGCTCTAACAACATCGCAAACAAATCATCCGCAGATTCAGGTAATGCTTGATGCACTTTCAATATCTTGATGTTCATTTGGTCACTATCACCAAAATCAATCATCAACTGATCCAAAGCATGGCGTAATGCACGGTTAATTTTATACATACTCTCACTTTCCGAGGTATACATATTAAAGCTGGTATGCGCCACATAAGCACCATAAAACTCGTTGGGGACAGTCATATGTACTTCCGTCTTCAAGACATCATGCTCCAACTCTTGTTGCAACAAACGTACTTGCGAACGCTCCTCTAAAACAGGGAATACTTGCGGACGTTTGTCTGCATCTTCCACAATAGTGATGATATGCGATAATGTGGTCGCGATGACGGCATAAGCATCTTCTTCCATGTGTAAAGGTCGGGATAAAATCACCCTGTCACACTCATTCAAATAGGGTGCTAAGGCATTCATATCTGAGAAGTCCCAACGTTGAATACGGATGGTCACCAACTCATCCAAACCTGGTTCTTCGGCAAGCCTTCGTTGCAGGTAGTTTTGTTGGCTAAGCACCTCGCTGTCCGGCAAATCATCCAAAATAGTCAGGGTCATCTCATGGTAAAAACGCAAAAGCCGTTTGAGCAATAAAGGTAAACTTCCTACCCAACCTATCACCAGCAAGTTCAAGGTGTCCGCAGCTTCTACTTCCACCAAACCATGGCTCGACAAAGAACCTGATGCATTGGCTGGTGTAGGTGGTGTTTGATGGTTCAGCATAGTCATGATTTCACCATGAAGTTGGTGTTGATCCACCGCAATACCAATCACACCTTGTAGCTGTACTTCTGCTTTGAAAATATCATCCAAACCATACACAGGTTTTGTTTTTCCCTGTTCATCCACAATGCCAATGAAAGTGACACCTTTGCTGAATAACGCACATGTCAGCTGCTGAATATTCATTTGTTGTTTCAAATCAGGGCTGGTTAACATCCATTGTTCATCTTCACCACGCACCAACTTACCTGACCACTCTGAAATCACCATCGCAGACTCTTCTGGTCTGTCTGGAATCATTAAACGGTTCATGATTTGATCAAAGTCGCTGAAACGTAAAATATTACACAGTGCATTGGCCCTGAAATCGGCTTCTGAAATGATGACCGTAGGAAAATTGAACCGTTTGGACTTGTCCCAGCCCACCTGCAACATATGCTCATGTTGTTCCAAATGTGGAGCAGCCATGCCTGGTATCGCATAACTCAAATACAGTTCGGGGTTCACTTTACGAATCGCCAACAGACTAAAAAAGGCATGTGCCAAGGATTTAGCACCATTCGCAGGAGGCATCATAACCAAACCTTGTTGGGCAGCAGCTAAGTTGACGCGCCGCAAATCTTCCAGCCTCTCAAAGCTACCTTGACGATAAGTCAGCCATTTTTCATCAATCACTTCAGCTGGTGTTTCATCCGCATTATGCAATAAAACCAATTTTAATCGGGTAAATGAACGGTCTGAAATCGTTTTTAGCTGTCGAATGATAAAAGGCGCAGCCGAAGACCAACCCAACATCACCATATGGTTGGTCATCACCAAACGTTCATTACGCAATTTAATCATCAAACCAGAAACAATGTTGGCACCAATACCAATGAAAAATGCAAAGACAAATACGCCAATAATGACCGCTACAATGGAGAATACAGTTAAACCAAAGCTTTGAGGGAACAACACCGCATTGCCAGGGTCGGTAAACAGGCGAAACGCAAACCAAATCGGCGCTAAGATTTCACCATCTTGAGCGTTGATGATTTTATCTTGGGTAAAATCAAATTCACCCAAAAATAAATGCGCCAAAACACCGCCGCCAATGGATAATACCGCCAAAATTAACACAATCAGGTTGATTTCCTGAAAGAACTGACCCTCACGCATCACATCACGCAAGTTACGAATAATCACCATCCACGGTCTGAACAGGCGAATCAAACGCAACATCCTTAAAATACTACCAATATTGGTATTACCAAAAATCGGAACCATGGCAATAGTAGCTATAAGGTCTAACCACCAAAAAAACCATTCAGAGATACGTTCGCTATCGGTTTCGTAGGCCATGTTTTTCATCACCAAGTAACGTAAACACAATTCCACCAAGAAAAAGATGATAATAACCCATAACAAAGTATCGGTAGCGAAAAATGAAATCAGAATGACCAGAGAGATAAACATGCCATAAGTGGGTGAATACATGGCACTTTGCAAATCAAGATAACGGAAAACACGCAAGGTGCGCAACAAATAAACCGCCCTTAACATACGCACTGCAGCGGCATTTTCAGCCATGAAAGGCATGTCAAAAATGGTAATCAATAATGAGGCAACACCAATGATGTCCAAGACCAATAACAATATATCTACCCGCTGATTCAACGAGGAGCGGTAAGGCGCGGTAATGGCTTTACGGCGCATAATCAAGAAACGCAAACTGATTTCGGCAAAGAAAATTACAAATAAAATCGAAGCCAAAACCCTGTCATGGGTAAACGACAAAGCAATCAAAGCAATCATACAAAAACCAAATCTAGGATGTGCCAACATCCATTCTAAGTGATGGTATAATAAAGACTTATCCTGGAATACAGTTTTCAAATTATGCAGCATCTAGGGGCTCCCTTTCCATCAAGAAACTTGCACACATTGATACACGCAAATGCCTATCCATGCTTTCTCCCCATTTTGTGCATCTTGAGCGCAGGCCACAAAACCCCGACCACTCAGCGTATTTTGATAGGCGAGGGTGAAGTCATCCAACAACTGAAATTTCATTTCTTGACCAATATAAGAATGATCAAAATGTGTCGTGAAAAAACTGATGCCGCCATCCGAGAAATCGCGTAATTCCGTAGACTCATAATTCAAATCATCATTTTTGGCATACGCATAGATTTCAACTGCCAACGTAGCAGCTTTCCTAGGGTGATTTCGTCTATCATGGTTAGTGTCTTGTGTTTGTAGGGCTGTCATAACCCATAGTGAAAGCAAAGCACTTGCCAACTTTAATGGCTAAGACTTCTGCGGCAAATACCTTCTTTTTATGGCTCTTACCAATTCCAAGTGGGTAAACAAAATTTGTTTACCCTAGAAAAGTCGAGTTTTCCGCCAACAAAAACCAAATAAGGAAAATACTTTGTAATATCATACGCAGCATAGCCTGCTCATGCTCACTATCTTCGCGCTGTTCTAGCCTTTTCGCCATGCCATGAAGTAAGGTCATGCTTTCAGCCTGTCTATCACAAATATACCATGAGCTAGGCATAGTATGGGTTCAACATTGCCTGCGTGTATCAACATGGGTGAATAATAAGCATTTTTCAGATTGGCTAAGCAAGAAAAAAGCCTGCAAACACTAGGTTTACAGGCTTTATAAGTCCTTAATGGACTATGATGTGGTACCGAGGGCCGGAGTCGAACCGGCACGGCCGCAAAGCCACTGGATTTTGAATCCAGCGTGTCTACCAGTTTCACCACCCCGGCATTTTTAGAACAGCATAGGTAAGACGGCGCGAAGTGTTGCGAGCGTTTGGGAAAGTGTCAAGCGCCGAAATTATTCCTTACTTTTCAATGCGTAAATGAGAAAAATAAACGTTGCTCATCCATTGTTTTGATTTGTAGCATCAACGTGTTACTTCGCTGCTGAGAGAAGCGTAGTTGACGACTCATCAAGTAATCACCCTGCTTACGCATCATGAATTTCTTACCTGAGGACATCTGTAATAATGAGGCCGATGTAAGGTCATCAAGTGAATGCGGTGGCAGCAGTAAGAGCCGCACTTCATGACTATGGGTATCTTGTTCAGGGAAGATTTGTAGCTCTACTGTCCAACCTTGAGAAGTGGCCAGATAACTTTGTGCTAAACTTCGTTGCAAGGCAAAGTCGCGCTTGCTCTGCTGCTCTATGTGTAAAACACGTTGTGACTCACGTTTTGCGGCTTCTTTTTCAAGGTCTTCATGCGCCATTCACAATTATTACATCAGGGTTTAGTTGTTTTAAAGTTTGCAAGCATACATCAGAATTTACAGAAGTTACACGTATT
>JAUZQU010000135.1 GCA_030950835.1 Mariprofundaceae bacterium
TTGATGTATTTGATGTCTTCAATGAAACCCAAATCCAACATGTGATCCGCTTCATCCAAAATCAAGGTGGTGACACGCTCTAGGTTGATAATGTCTTGGTTGATAAGGTCAAACATACGCCCAGGAGTGGCAATTAAAACATCAATACCGTCTTGTAAGGTTGCGATTTGTGTCTCTTGTTCTACACCACCATGCAGGGTGTAAGTTTTGACTTTGGTATGTCGGGCAATGCTTTCAAAAACAAGACCAATCTGGCTGGCTAACTCGCGTGTAGGCACTAAAACTACGCATTTGATGCCGTAAGCACGCTTGCTGGTTTTGAATCTGTGGATTTTATCAATGATAGGAATGGCAAAAGCGGCGGTTTTTCCTGTGCCTGTTTGGGCAATCGCCAATACATCCTCACCTTCTAAAATGGATGGAATAGCTTTAAATTGAATGTCAGTTGGGCGTTTAAAGCCCAGTTTAGCTAGATTCTTTTTGATTTCATTCGAAATATAATATTGCTCAAACTTCATGGTGTTGCCTCATTGTGGCGCGGGTGGTTAATTTGATTATGGCTGACATCCTGTTTTGTTCCGTTGGAATAGTCTATATTGGAGTTGTAGACGTAGTGTAAAGCAAGGGAAACTTGCCGCGCTGCGATTCCTTGCTTATGCTGTGGGCAAGGAAGTGGTAGACTTGAAAAAGTGGTGTGATAGAGCCTCTTCCCTAAAACAGAATAGGGATTTTGTTGCCCAAGGTGCGTATTTAAATGGCTTTTAATTTAGAATCAATGAAAATTTCAGGCAAAGAAGTCTTGCCACTGATTGAAGGTGGCAAAGGTGTTGGTGTTTCCACGGGTTTAACTTCAGGGGCTTGGGCAAAAGCAGGCGGCATTGGTACGGTCTCTGCAGTAAATGCCAGTCGTCATGATGCAGATGGCAAGATTATCCCCGTTGAATATAAAGGAAAAAGCCGCAAAGCACGTTTTGAAGAATTAGTAGAGTTTGGCATTGAAGGTGGTTTGACCCAGCTTAGAGAAGCCCATGAAATCGCTGGTGGAAATGGCAGATTGCATGTCAATGTGCTGTGGGAAATGGGCGGCGCACAGCGCGTTTTACATGGTATATTGGAGCAAGCGCAGGGCATCGTGAATGGCGTAACTTGTGGTGCAGGCATGCCCTTTAAATTAGCCGAAATTGCCGCGCAATATGGCGTACATTACTATCCCATTGTTTCATCTGGTCGCGCCTTTAGAGCACTTTGGTTACGTTCCTACCGCAAAGCACCTGATTTGTTGGGCGGCGTAGTCTATGAAGACCCTTGGTTGGCAGGTGGACACAATGGTCTATCCAATTCCGAGCGTTTCGATCAACCCGAAGACCCATATCCACGTGTCAAAGAGCTTAGAGCCACCATGAATAAATTTGGCTTAGAGCACACGCCAATTATCATGGCAGGTGGCGTGTGGTATTTACGCGACTGGACAGATTGGATGGACAACCCAGAAATTGGCCCCATCATTTTCCAATTTGGTACACGCCCACTGCTAACCCAAGAAAGCCCAGTGCGCGACTCTTGGGGCAAGACATTGCTAGGGCTAAAAGAAGGCGATGTAGCACTCAACCCCTTCTCACCAACAGGCTTTTACTCATCCGCCGTGCGCAATAACTTTTTAAATGAAATGTATGAGCGTTCTGAGCGCCAGGTTGTATTTACAGACCATGCAGAAGCCGCCGATGACCACACCGAAGCCTTGGTCTTTGGCGTGCGCAAGCGTGAATTATTCTTGACCAAACAAGGCAAGAAAAGTGCAGATAAGTGGATAGCCCAAGGCTTTAGCAAGCCACTGATGACCCAAGACTCAACCCTAATTTTTGTCAGCGAAGACAAAGCAGCAGAAATCCGCAAAGACCAGCTTGATTGCATGGGCTGCCTATCGCAATGCAAATTCAGCAACTGGGCAGACAATGAAAAAGGCACCACAGGGCAAAAAGCAGATCCACGCAGCTTCTGCATTCAAAAAACACTGTTACGCTCCGCTTATGGCGATGCGCCTGAAGATAACTTGATGTTTTCAGGGCATGCGGCCTATAAATTTGCTCTGGACCCCTTTTATGCCAATGGCTTTATTCCGACTGTGAAGCAGCTTGTGGATAGGATTGCTTCGGGGGATTAATGTTTATTGATGAAAGGTACAGGTGCTAAGGTGGCAGGTATGCAACAGGAAGACATAGCAAGTTCTCAGATGACGGTGATTGAGCCGGCTAAAGGCTGGCGAACACTTGATTTGAAAGAACTTTGGGCTTATCGAGAGCTTTTTGTGGTTTTGACACAAAGGGACATCAAAGTCCGCTACAAGCAGACAGTTTTGGGTGTTGTTTGGGCTTTGTTGCAGCCTGTTTTGACGATGTTGATTTTCACTATTGTTTTCGGAGGTTTAGCTAAAATACCTTCGGATGGTTATCCATATGCAATCTTTGTCTTTGCAGCTCTTCTCCCTTGGATGTTTTTTGCAAATGCCGTATCTGCCTCGTCTTCATCGTTGATTAACTCGTCGAGCATGGTAAGCAAGGTGTATTTTCCTAGGTTGATTATTCC
>JAUZQU010000136.1 GCA_030950835.1 Mariprofundaceae bacterium
TTTTCTGACCAATATAGCTGTGCATTTCGTCAATCTCGACAACCTTTATGTTGGCATCGCTCTTGATTTCATCCAGTTTTTCTCCGAACGCTCTTATCCAGTTGTATACCGATACGTGACTAACCTTTAAAAGTCTTCCGATTGACCGAAAGCCTAAACCTTCAAGGTACAGCTCAAGTGCTTGCCGTTTCTGCTCCTTAGAAGCACCACGGCTGGCAACTGTGTAATTATAACCACAACTCTTGCACTTCCAGCGTTGCCGACTCTTTATCACCCCTGATTTTGTGGCAATAACGTGAGAGCATTTGGGGCAAGGGAACATCATGAATCCTCCATTTTATAAAATTAAAAAATGAAGTATAGGTTAGGTATACTAAATTAACAATGCCTTATTTTTTCAACAGATAAAGCATGATAGAAAGTATAGCAAAAAATTAAAAAGCGTAACCCAATTTGATGGAAGTGCTGCTGTCGGTGCCTGTTTTACCAAAAGCGGGGGCGGTAAGGGTTCTTTCTGCGTAAGAAAAGTCAATTTCAAATGGGGCAAACAAGGTATGTGTCCATGAGAGTTCTTTTTTGATGAAAGAATCATCATTACCATCTTCAACCGTGATGGAAGCTTTGAATGTATGTTCGGCAACAGGTTGATAACGCATGATGATTGCGCCATGGCTGATGGGATCTACATCCAACTTATTTTTGTTCACTTTGTCTGTTTGGCGTTGCCCAGTGCCGATTTCAAGGTCGGCGGTGAAGATGTTATCCGCAGGAAATATATGATAACCTAATCCTATCAGCTTGCTCGTTTCGGCATGAATACCACCAAAAAAGTCTTCGCGGTAATTCAACAGGGCAAAGGCATAAGTTTGCCATGCCGCGTTGTAGATGCCTTTTAAGTTGGCTTCATAATAGTCAGCAATCAAGGTGCCATCATCGGATGTTTGCTCACCTTGGAAACTCAAGTCTACCGCCCACGATTGATAGCTGTAGTTGAGTTCAAGCTGGCTATCAAATGTTTCGACGGTGGTATTGCCTGTTGTTTTTAAGCCACCTAAAGCCACTTTCCCTGCATATTGATGTTCAGATACGGTGGCATCATCTGCCCAGACGGCAGTTGAAGTGAAGACAAGGCAACAGAGTAAGATGATTTTTTTCATGGGCGAAAGGCTAGCTGTAAACCATGGTAAATCTAGGGTCTTGAGTAGGTCCAAGGCAGTGTGCATCAGGCAGCATCAGTAAACTGTTGAGGAAGATGTGCTTTTGGATGTTGGGTAGATTCAGGCGCTTTGACTAACGTCTTTTTTGTTGCTGTTGGTACTGGTATTTGAATTTATTGCGCAATAAACGTGCAGGGTCATCGGGTATGCGGCGCAATTGGTATTCAAAGGCTTGTTGTTGCTCAGCTTGTGTTTGGTCTTCTTCGCTGCGGGGTGTTTGAGCTGTGGTCGGGGGCTGTGGGGCTTGCTGACTATCATCGTCTTCGTTGTTGGTTATGTCCTTTTCAGGCTTGTCTTGAGCTTGGTTATCTTGTGGCTGGGAAGGTGCTGTTTTATCCTCTTCTTCATCGGTTTGTTCGCCATTAGATTCCCCCTCTCCATCAGTGGGTTCTTCGTCAGATTTGCTATCACCAGCCTGCTCACTACCAGCTTGATTATCATCACTGGCTTCTTCTTGAGATGGAGATGACTTGCCTTGATCTTCGGACTGTTCCCCATCACCAGACTGCTCTTGCTCGCCTTGTTCTGCATTGTTTTGCGCATCATTTTCTTGTTGTTGCTTGAGCATATCTTGTACAAGCAGCTTATTTTGACGTGCATCATCATGGGCAGCATCTAAAGCAAGCACTTGCGCATACATCTTGATAGCTTCAGCTAAATTCCCTAAATGTGCCAAGGTATTACCCTGATTATACATATCCGTGATCGATGGCTGTTCAAGGCGTTGAAACGCTTGATTTGCCGCTGCATAATCTTGTTGCTTATAAGCAGCAACGGCTTGCCACGATGGACTTTTGAATGTTTGTGCGGCTTGGGCGTAATCTTGATCTTGCAACATCTTTTGTGCTTGCGCATCTTGCGTTTGCCACATGTCTGACCAAACCGAAGCCTTGGCAGGCATGGGTTGCAAATATATACAACATATCAATACCAACAGACCACGCCTAAAACCCATCAACAGCAAGGGTAATACCAGCAATATCAACCAAGTCCCTTCTTCACGCCACATATCACGGCTTTGGCTGCTTGATTTGGCTGCATCTAAAACATGGTCAGCGAGTTGTGTGTTTAGAAGTGGCTGAATATCCGTGTTATCCAATGATAAAGCATGATAAAAACCATGCCCTGTTGCGGCTAATTGTTGTAAACGTGCGGTGTTTAAGCTGGGCATGATGATATTACCTTGCGTATCGGTAACAAAACCACCTGTTTGTTGTCGAATCGGTGCGCCTAAGGCTGTACCTATGCCAATGACATGCAATTGATGCCCTTGTTGTACTAAATCTTGTGCGGCTTGGTTGCTGTATGTATCGGAGTCGGTCAAGAGTAATACTTGTCCATGTTGAATGCTGCTTTGTTGTAATAATAACACAGCTTGGCGCAAAGCGGCATCTATATTACCCCCTTGTGCAGGCATAATGGAGGTATCTAAACCTTGTAGTTGCAAGAGAATGGTGGCGTTATCATCACTTAATGGGGTGACTGTAAACGCTGAGCCTGCAAAGACCAACAGCGCACTTTGCCCTATGTTGCGAAGGGATAATAAATCGGCGGTTTTTTGTTTAGCACGGGTCAAACGGCTGGGTTGAATGTCGCCTGCATCCATAGAACGCGATAAATCCAGCACAATCACCAAGGCTGACTGCGCCCGATATACAGGTTGAGGTAATTGTTGCCACGCAGGGCCTGCTAAAGCTGTGGTCAATAGTATGCCCACTAGCCCTACCACAGCTAAGGGAAACCAAGATGTTTTTTTCTCGCTTCCTGCTTGTAAATAGTGCAATAAAGCGGGTTCACAAAGCTTTTGCCATGTTTGCAATGAAGAGCGCTTGAGTAAATAGTGATAAAGCAGGTAAAACAAAGGTAATAGCAGCAAAAAGCACCACGGGCGTAAAAAGTGAAACTGTTCCCATATCATATCTATGCTCATCATCGCGCCCTTAACCACAATAGGCAAAAGCCGAGTAGGATGGCAAGTGATAATGGGTACATCATCAAAGCTTGTACAGGGCGAAACATCTCTTGTTCACGTTGCACAGGTTCAAGCTGGTCAATCAAGGTATAAATACGTTCTAACTCTTGGCTGTCACGGGCGCGAAAGTATTGACCACCTGTTTCACTAGCGATGCGTTGCAACATCTCTTCATCCAAATCACGGGATGGATTGATGGTTTGGCTGCCGAAAAAGGAAGGGACTTGCATGGATGTTGCCCCCATGCCTATGCTATGGATGCGTAAACCGATTTCTTTTGCCAATTGAATACCTTCTTCAGGGGAGAGTTCCCCCGATGTGTTCATGCCATCGGTGAGTAAAATCATGACTAAATCGGTATTGTTGATGGTATCTTTGAGGCGTTTGACTGCCAAACCAATGGCATCACCAATGGCAGTATTCTCGCCAGCTAAACCAATCACTGCTTCTTGTAAGAAGATTTGTACTGTGGTGCGATCAAAGGTTAAAGGGCTTTGTAAATAGGCTTGCGAACCAAATAGAATCAAGCCAATTCTATCTCCTTCACGTCTGTCTATAAATGCGCCTGCCAAGCTTTGAATTGCCGTTAAACGATTCACTTGCTGCCCTTTCAATGTAAAGTCTTTCACCTTCATACTACCTGATAAATCCACTGCCAACATCACATCGCGCCCACTGCGTGAAAGCTCTACAGCTTCTCCCAACCATTGCGGTCTGGCGACAGCTAGCACCAATAAACACCACGCGATTACAGCTATCCATAATAACCAACGTTGTGGCATGATGGCATGTTGGGCTGGTGTTACCAGCTGCAAATCATCGGCAAAGGGGATGTATAAACCACTGCTGATAGTTTTTTTCTTTTCAGGTGCTAAGCGCCAGACCAACCATGGCAAAGGCAAGAGTAAGAGCAACCAAGGCGAGACAAATTCAAACATGTGTGTTTACCCCTTGAACTTGAATATCGCATGTTTTAGCCCTTTGGATGACCAATTCTGCCCATGTTTGGCTGATATCGAGCAGCAGTTGGATGTTTTGCTGCTCTTTTTCAGAGAAATGTGCTTTATAGGCAGCATGTGTTAATAAAAATGCCAATATAGGGTCTGAAAACTGTCTTTTTGGCTGATATGCTAGCCACTGCGCATCCAAAAAGTGTAACCAAGCATCACCAATGCAACCTGCTGTATCGTGTTGTGGTAATACGGTCAAACAAACACGCCGCAGTAGACTAGAAATGGAGCGTAATACCCGTTGCTTATCTTGCCCTTGCGCCATGTCTTGTTGCAACACAACAAAGCTATGCCGCACTTCTGCCAACAACACTTTCTTAGTTTGTTTTTTCTGCCATGATTTTTTGATTTTATAGGCATACTTGCAGACAAAAAATAGCAGTAGCAGCATTAATAATAACAACATCCACCAACCCCATGCCAAGTCCCACCATGGTGCAGCTGCTGGTAAATGAATGTCTTTTAAAGCTGCTAAGGCTTGATTCAAATCGCCCATAAATGCTCTCGAATATGGCTGGCTACATCATCATCTGTAGCCATAGCAACATGGTGAATGCCGTGCTGTTGTTGTAAGGCTTGTAACATGGATAAACGTGTTTGAAACTGTTGGGCAAGTTGCTGTTGCAACGCCGATGTTGCCCTACAATTAAAATATGTTTCCCCATCAAATACAGGGTAGTTTCCCGCTTTGGGAAAGTTTTTTTCCAGGGTATCAAACACTGAAATCAATACCACATCATTATGCCGCGCAAGTTGAGCCAAATGGGCAATGCTTGCTTCATCTAAACCTCTAAAGTCACTTAATATATAGACTAAACTTCCCGTTTTCACCACCCTACGCAAGCGTTGCATGGTTTCTTCAAAGCTGTGTAGTGATGGATTATTTTGGGGTCTTTTTGACCAGACTTTAGCCTGACAATACGTATGCAGGAGTTGTAATACCCCTTGTTTGCCTCGTTTGGGTTTGATTTCATGGTGTTCATCATCGGAAAACAACAAACCGCCCAATCTGTCATGGTGTGCCATGCCGTGCCATGCCAATAAAGCGGCAGCCTGCGTTGCCAATACGGATTTTAATACACCTCTGCTGGCAAAAAACATGTTTGCCCGATAATCCAGACAAATCAATATAGGGCGTTCGCGTTCTTCACGGAAAACCTTGGTATGGGTAGTGCCTGTGCGTGCAGTCACCCGCCAATCAATGCTGCTTACTTCATCGCCAGCTTGATAGGCGCGCACTTCATCAATTTCCATACCCCGACCACGCAAACGTGATAAATGCGCACCTGCCATAGGTGAACGAATATGTCGGCGGCGCACAGACAATGATGCCACTTGTTGTTGCAGGGCAATCAGTTGCTTTAAATCAGGTTGGGTAACATTGCTCAAGGCACGGCAACCTGTGCAATCAGTTGTGTAATCACATCATCGGTAGTCATGCCTGAAGCTTCTGCGGCATAATTCAACAGCAGTCGATGACGCAACACATCCCCAGCCACAGCTTGAATATCTTCTGGCGAGACAAAATCACGCCCTGCCAACCAAGCATGTGCCCGTGCACATCTATCCAATGCCATAGTTGCTCTAGGGCTTGCCCCATATTGGATATGTTGCACCACACCTTGCGTGGTATGATTAGAACGTGTCGCCATCACCAATTGCACGATATAAGTTTCTAAAACATCCGCCATATGGATGTTTAATACCGCTTGTCGTGCTTCTTGCAGAGTCGCTTGATTTAAGATGGGTGTTGCTGTTGCAGCTTCCTGTTGCAATGCTTCTTGGTGGGTTAAACGTAAAATCTTATGTTCTGCTTCGGCATCAGGATAATCAACGCGCACATGTAATAAAAACCTGTCCAATTGTGCTTCAGGAAGTGGGTAAGTGCCTTCTTGTTCAATCGGATTTTGCGTTGCCATCACCAAAAACAAGTCGGGCAACGGATAACTGACACTTGCCACGGTGATTTGACGCTCTGCCATGGCTTCTAACAATGCAGACTGCACTTTAGCTGGGGCACGGTTGATTTCATCGGCAAGTAAAAGGTTGTGAAACAAAGGACCCTTTTGAAAATGAAATGTACCATCTTGAGGGCGGTAAATCTCTAAACCTGTCAAATCCGAGGGCAGCAAATCAGGCGTGAATTGTACCCGATGGAAATCGCCTTCAATACAATCACTTAATACTTTGATGGCGCGTGTTTTTGCTAAACCAGGCGCACCTTCGACCAACAAATGTCCATCTGCCAGCACTGCCAATAACAAGCGGTTCGCCAAATGTGCTTGCCCAATGATTTTTTGTTCGATTTGACGTTGCAAATCTTGAAAAACGGTTAAAGAAGTCATCTATAATACCCACAATATAATATGTTCAGGCGCAATTTATCGCTAGATTCAAGGCATCGCAAGTGTATGTCGTTATCCACACCACAATAATGGCATTTTTTCTAAAGTTGCCCCTCTATTTTCCGATAGAATGTCTTGACATGAAGTATACTTTTACAAAAAGACATGTCGCAGTAAATACTTGGAGGCAAGCATGGCTATGACAATTCGTCCGACGGACGGTTTAGTTCACAGACTTTTACAGCAGCAAACGCGCCAGTCTAACGAGACTGCGCCCAAAGCTGAGCTAAAATCCAGTCTTGCGGACAAAGTCAACATCTCCAGCCAAGCGCGTCAAGAGCAGGCTACACTGAGCCAACAAGATCAATCGTATGGTTATAAACAACGTGATTTAGAATCACAATTATTACGTTTATCTGCCCATCCCGCTGCAGACAAAAACGATAGCGAACCTCAAAAATGAGCCGGCCACGTTTACTGATTGCTGAAGATGATGAGGCCCTAGCAGCACTGCTGGATGAATATTTAAGCTCTGCTGGTTATGATATTACGCTTTGTCATCGTGGTGATGATGCTTTAAAAGCCTTGGAACAGCAGCATTTTGATGTGGTATTAAGTGATATTGTGATGCCAGGCGCAAGCGGTTTGGAAGTGTTGCAAGCTTGCCATGAACAACCCTCGCGTACGGTGGTTTTGTTGATGACTGCTTATTCTGGCATTGAAGATGCTATACAAGCCATAGAGCAAGGAGCCTATGATTTTGTTAGCAAACCTTTTCAATTACCAGAAATTCGCGTACGGCTGGATAACGCCACCCGTTATCAATCGTTGCTGCGTCAGTGGCAGGATTTACAAGAAGCACAACATCCTGAATCTTTTGTTCAATTTACAATATCTACGTCTCACCCTGATCCCGCGGCCGTCAGAGCATATGGTATGCGAGGGCGTTAACGGATGATTGATCTGCTTGTTGTTGAGGATCAACCAGCTGTACGTGAAATCATCTCTGAGGTGGTTGAAGATTTAAATGTGCCCATGCGCATTGGGCAAGCGAGCAGTTTAAAAGAAGCGCGTGAGCTGCTTACCAACCAACATTGGGATGGCTTAGTGACTGACCTTAGCCTTGGTGATGGTCAATCTTTAGATTTGATTGCTGAGTTATATGAAGAGAACATTGATGTACCTCCTGTGATATTGGTCAGTGGTTTTTTATCCGCCAAACGTTTGCGCCAAGCTGAGGAATTACATGTTCACCATGTGCTTGCCAAACCCTTTAATCCCGAAGCTTTGCTTGATTGCATACGCGATGCTTTAAGCATTGAAGATATGCCTAAACCGCAACAGCGCCGTTTATCTGAACAAAGCAACCGTTTATTGCCTGAAATGTTTGAAATGGATAGAAAGTTGGGTTTACTTTTTCGTATGTTTGATGAAATGCCCAAACAAAAAGACGTCTCTGGTGTATGCCATAGTGCGCTCAACCTTGCTATGGAAATGATTCATGCTCAAGGTGGTTATCTCGCGTTATATGAACGCAACCAAAAGAAATTGGTGCGGGTTGCCACCCAAGGGTTTAGTGATGAAGAAACATCGGTCGCAACTTGTGATATCCATGATACACCTTTTTCACCCTTGATTCATGGCTCTAAAGAATATATTGAATCCTTACCTTCAGAGTCTTTGTCTGCTGCATGTTGGCCGAATATTCAGCGTACGTCGTACATTGCTGTGCCCGTGTATTTACAAGGTATTTCTATGGGGGTGTTATGTTTATTTGACCGTGCTAGCAACGAGCCTTTAGCAGATGAAAGCCGTTATATGTTGAGCCTATTGATTAAAAAACTGGATACATTGCTGGATAATCGCGCTGTGCATGCCGCGCTTGCTGAAAGTATGAACGAAACCCTGATTGCTCTGGTGCGTTCGCTTGAAGCGCGTGATAGATATACCAAAGATCACAGCTCGCGTGTCAGTGCTTTGGCGGTACTTTTTGCCCAAACCCTTGGTTTGGATGACGACAGCGTACAATTGATTAAAACAGGTGGTTTATTGCATGATATTGGCAAGGTTGGTATTGCTGATTCAGTGTTGCTCAAACCTGGTCGTTATAATGACCAAGAATATGCGACCATGAAAGCCCACCCTGCGATTGGCGACTCAATTTTGAAAAACATGGATACTTTAGTGCGCGAACGTTTGATTGTGCGCCACCATCATGAGCGTTGGGATGGTAAAGGTTATCCAGATAAGCTTGGTAGCACAGATATTCCTTTTGAAGCACGTATTGTTTGTGTTGCCGATGCTATGGATGCCATGACTACGCATAGGGTTTATCGCATGGCAAAACCCTTATCTTTTTGTGCGGAACAATTAAGATTCAATGCAGGAAGTCAGTTTGACCCCCAAGTAGTCGATGTTGCTTTGGCTGCCATTGAACAAGGAAACATTTATACCCAAGCTTTAGCCGATGAAACGCATGAAGAGGGTGAAGGTGTGATGCCTGCATCATCGAATATGTGTAATATGCCATCATAAGGAGAGTGATATGCCTGAACTATCGTTAAATAAGCATGATGATAACCGTAGACAAGATTTTCGTATTGACGATATGATTCCTATGAGTGATCGACCTTTAACCAAGGACGAGTATGAAAGCAAAAAGAATCAAGTGGGGATTCGTTCGCGGCAAAGTTCGATGTTGCAAGAGATGGTGGGGCGTGATGTTTTTTCAGCGGACTTAAAAGATGTAATCAATAGTGATGTGGCAAGAGCGATGGAGTCGTTGGACGCTAAATTAAACTATCTGATTGGCGTAAACATGCTCAATGATGCCAATAGTAGTGATTTAAAAGAGCGTGCAGTGAATTTAAGTGTGACAGGTGCAAGTTTTTACAGTTCTGAACGTTATAAACTAGGTGATGCCATCAAAACCTGTCTGATGTTACCATCTTTTCCACCTATTACGCTTGATTTGATTGGTGAAGTGGTATGGGTATCGGGAGAAAAGAAGGGTAAGATGCATATTGGTGTACGCTTTTTTTATCGCTGTGATGAAGAAGAAGATAGTATTGCGAAATATGTATTCAGAAGACACAGGGAAAGCCTGCGCTTGCGTGTTAAAAATGCAGATCGTTAGCCAAATGCAACTAATAACCTTCTTTTTTGAGCAATAAATACCCTGAAAGCCCTAAAAAGAATATAGAGGGCAACCAAGCGGCATACATGGCGGGCAAACGTTCATGATCGACCATCATACCGAGCAACATGCCAAAAATGTAAAAAGCAATGCCCAACACTATCGCTACCATCAAACCTTTGGAGTTGGCAGCGATACGACTCCCCATGTTTTCACATAAGCTGTATGCCAGCAATACCATGATCAAACAAGCGATGGGAACCGCCATCTTTCGGTTGAATTGATACACATAAGATTGCGATTCAAGCCCTGCATCGGCTAAATCTTGGGCGAAATCATATAACTCTAACCATTGCATGTTTCTGGGGTCTGGCGTGGCAACGGTTGCAGGGTTTAATGATGTTACAATACGCATATTGCTTTGCTCGCGGGTATGCAAAGCTGTCTGCTGATTGGCAGGAAGACTGATATAAGCATGTTCTAAATGCCAAGCTCCAGCTTCATAATGTGCTTTGGCTGCATCAATACGCTGCAACCACTGGCTATTGGCGTTCACCTTCAATATGGTTAATGCAAAATAATCATGGGTTAATGGGCTTAAGTGTAAAAACATCTGTTCATCACGCAGCCATTGTTCGCCTTGTACAGGTGCTTGTTTTTGACTGATATGTACACGTTCAATATAAGATAAACGAGGATTGGTGGTGGGTTCTACCCATTCACCAAAAGCAAAGGTCAACAATGCCAAACAAGTCGCCGCCAAAAGCAATGGTTTTAACATGATAGGCATGGCAATGCCTGCAGCGCGTAAAGCTGCCATTTCATGATGGTGTGACATATCCGTTAAATGGATAGCCACAGCAATCAGAATCACCACAGGCATAAAGTCCGAGACCATAAAAGGTGCTTTCAAGAGCACATATTCAGCCAATAAAGGCAGGGTTAAACCATCACCAATATAACGCATTTTATCAATGGACTCTGCCAACATGAACAGTGCTACTATGGCCATGGTCACGGCAAACATGCGTGATAAACTGGATAAAAACATCCAGCGAAATAAAACTGTCATGGTGCTTGAATAGGCTGTTTAACGGCGTTGATGATTAGTCTTTGACCATCACTTCAATGCTTTGACTGGCATGTTCACCATAAGATTGGTGATAACCATCGGCAAATTGCAGCGTTAAGGTATGTTTACCAGGGCTAAGGTTGATGCTAGTGCTGGTTTGACCTTTGCCGAAGTGGATATGTCTGGCATCTTTAGGCACTGCCTCACCTTGAGGAACAAAAGCGCCGTCAATAATCAAATGATGATGCCCTGTGCCTTCAACCAAGGTGCCTGCTTGGCGTACTTTCATGCCATGAATACCCATTTCCACTTGTACCTTTTGTGCTACAGTGGCTTGATGCAAAGGGCTGATGAAATAAGCGCCTTGTTTGCTTTGTTCTTTGTGTTCGCCTTCAAGATGACCTGCTGCCATCGTTAGTCCTGAGGCTAAGCTTAAGCTTACGCCAAGTAAGATTGTTTTGAGCCATGTTTGCATTTTCACTCTCCTGTTGAATACTTATCCAAGGCAAAACTATGAACTACAAGACAACATTGAACAACCTGCACGTTGTCTTGCCCACTCGGGGCGTTTCTCGGCAAAGCTTTCTTTGCCCTCTTGTGTCACATACGGTTGTCGCAAAACATCCCGCAAGGCATGTAACATGGTCATATCCCCTTGATCAGCCTGATCAATCGCCAGCTGCGCCAAATAATTACGCAACACATACTTAGGATTCACTTGATTCATGTTCTTTTTTCGTAACTCATGGCTCAAACCATCGGCTTGTAAACGTTGCACATAGCGCTCAAACCAAGCCATCCAAGCTTGTTTGACCTGATCATTGGCTGCATCCTGCTCATAAAATGCATCTTGGATGACATGCCAACACTGACTTGGCTCAAAAGCCGTGATATTTGCCAAATCACGATAAAATATGGTCATATCGGTTTCTACGCGTTGTAACAACGCTATCAAATCAGCACATAAAGCGGCATCGCTGTCTGCTTGATACGCCTTGAAACCTAACTTCTCTGCCATCATATGCTGTTCTGCTTGCGTATAATCCACCATAAAAGCATCCAATACCGCTTGTAATGGAGTAATATCTTGAAACAAAGGGGCGATAGCTTGGGCAAGTTGCGCCAAGTTCCAATGACAAATGCTGGCTTGTTTGCCAAAGGCATAACGATGAAACTGTTTGTCGGTAGTATTGGGGGTCCAATCGGGATTATAATCTTCTAACCAACCATAAGGCCCATAATCTATGGTTAAACCCAAAATCGACATATTATCTGTATTCATCACCCCATGTACAAAACCTACACGTTGCCAATGCACCACCATAGTTTTGGTCAAAGCACATACCTCGCTAAACCAAGCCAGATAAGTGTTTTCATCGATATGTTCTTCTCCACTTTTCCCTTTTAGCAGATAGGGAAAGTGGCTTTGAATGGTATAGTGCATTAAACGTTTTAAATTGGCGAAATCATGGCGGGAGGCAAAGATTTGGAAGCTACCAAAGCGCAAGAAAGACGGCGCAACACGGCAAACTACCGCCCCTTTTTCATAAGCGGCATTGCCATCATAGAACATATCCCGCATGACTTGTTCACCCGTCAAACACAGGCTTAAAGCGCGGGTTGTAGGCACACCCAAGTGAAACATGGCTTCGCTGCACAAGAATTCACGCAATGAGGAGCGTAATACTGCTAAACCATCTGCAGTACGCGAATAAGGCGTTGCCCCTGCACCTTTGAGTTGTAATACCCAAGCTTCTCCTGCTTGGTTGAGCACTTCGCCCAAATTAATGGCACGACCATCACCCAATTGCCCTGCCCAATTGCCAAATTGATGTCCACCATAACACATGGCATAGGGTTGCATACCATCCATCAAGGCATTGCCTGAAAAGACTTCCTTGAACCATACAGACTGGCAATCCTCTTGATTTAAATCAATGGAATTAGCCACTTCAGGGCTATAAATTAACAATTCAGGTTGGCAGGTTGCTGTTGGTTTGACCCAAGAGTAACCCGCTTCAAATACTTGTCGGCGTTGGTTGCTGGTATTGTCATCTGCTGGCAAGCTGTTTGTAAAATGATGATTAAAATTAAGATTTTTCAATGTTTAGACCCACTCAAATTCAAACCCACCACCCCAGCAATAATCAATGTTAAACTCACTATTTTTACTATGCTGGCAGGTTCTTTAAAATAGATGATGCCAATCAAGGCAATCAATGCCGTACCCACGCCAGCCCATACAGCATAAGCAATACTTAACTCAATTTTCTTCAGAGAAAGGGTTAAAAATATGATGGAAACAACATAAAAAAATGCCATCCACAATGAAGGGATGAGCTTGGTAAAGGCATCTGAAAACTTCATCGCCACAGTGCCTGCAACTTCAAAGACAATTGCCGAACATAAAAAAAGCCAATGCTGCATGGATGTTTACTCCTTGGGTTGTAGTGTTGCCGGCATGTCTGAATCATTTCGCGCCAATAAAGCCTTAGGGCAACACTTTCTTATCAGTGAAAAAGCTATCCGCACTATTGCAGAAGCTATTCCTCAAGGTCAATCAGCGATTGAAATTGGTCCAGGGCCTGGCGCAATTACCACGTCCGTTTTAGCACGTGTTGGACATTTAACCATCATTGAAAAAGATGATAGGTTTGCCGAATATTGGCAGGATAAGACCAATATTTATAATCACTTAAGTGTTGTTCATGGTGATGTTCTGGAAGTGCTAGAGTCGGCTGTGCAGCAAGCGCAGCCTGATTGGATTGTGGGCAACCTACCTTACAACATCAGCGGACCTTTAACGGCACAGTTGGCAAGTTTCTCGCTTACTGGCGGCATGATATTGATGTATCAACGTGAAGTTGGGCAGCGTATTGTCGCTGAGTCTGGGAGTAAGATTTATGGTGGTTTGTCGGTGTTGGTTCGCCACTTTTACAGCCCTAAACGCCTCATTACCTTGCCACCAGGCGCCTTTAACCCGCCTCCCAAGGTACATTCCATGGTGATTCAACTTTTGCCACATGGTAATACCCCTGATTGTGCTTACGCTGACCTGCAAACTACAGTACGCCAAGGTTTTGCGCACAGGCGAAAGACCATTTTCAATCAGTTTCGCGGTGAATTGACGCAGGACGACTTTATATCGGTCAACATAGACCCCCAAAAACGTCCAGAACAGCTTGATTATGCAGATTGGGTGAAGATTACGTTGTTACGCAAGGGAACTGTGAAAATTCAGCATGATTAAAGTGTACAATTAAGGCATAACCCTCTTACTTGCCATGTGGCAAGGCTACCCAATATCAAAACACACACTAATATGCGCGCATTTTCAATGCTGCTGGAGTATTACAACCATGACTTTTAACTATATTGCTTGGCAAAACAAATTGATGCAGTTGCGCAGCAATCAAATCTTTGAGATGACAGTGATTGGTATTATTATTATCTCTGCCTTGATGATTGGCGCGTCTACTTATGATATGAACCCACGCTGGATGGCGCTTATCCACCTCTTAGATACTGCGATTACTATTTTTTTCCTGATTGAAATTATCATTCGTATGCTGGCAGAAGAACGTTTTTTGAATTTTTTCAAAAGTGCATGGAATATATTTGATTTTCTGATTGTCACTGTAAGTTTGATTCCGATTGATGATAGCGAAATGGTATTGTTGGCACGTTTGATTCGTATTTTTCGCGTATTACGCTTGATTTCTATCATCCCTGAGCTTCGGGTATTGATTAACTCCTTACTTATCGCCATTCCTCGTATGGGTTATGTTTTGGTGTTGATGTTTATTATTTTTTACATCTATGCCGCTGTGGGCAGCTTTTTGTTTGAAGCCATTAACCCTGTATTATGGGGTGATATTAGCATTTCGATGTTAACTTTATTTCGCGTTTCTACCTTTGAAGATTGGACGGACGTGATGTATGAAACCATGGACATCTATGCTTGGAGTTGGTTGTATTATTTGACATTTATCTTCTTAACCACCTTTGTTTTCATGAATATGATGATTGGTATTATTTTAGAAGTGATGCAAAGTGAGCATGAAAAAATGAGCCATGAAACAGGCGAAGGCGAAGCTGCAGAAGTGCGTTGGATTAAAGAGCATACTGCTTCCATAGAGCAACGCTTGGAACGTATGGAAGGTTTGCTGGAACAAGCTCTACAAGCGAATAAAAGGTAGTTTTCAACTGGCTGTAGGTGAAGTGCGGCTAGAAAACATGGGTGACAACTGCTAAATGCGGGTATTTCGCCACAATTTAGGCATATATTGTTGAAAATAAGCATACGACACTTACAAAACTTACACAAAAGATTGCTCTACATGTAAACATCGCTATAATGCGCGAGCTTTCATGCATTTTATAGGCTAAAAGCGATCCGTAAACGGGCAAACCCGTTGGATGATATCATCACTTGGAGTGACACATGACTGACTACGTTTTAGAAGCAGAAGTACGCGAATTAACAGGCAAAGCACATACGCGCCGTTTACGTCACGCGGGCAAATTACCGGGCATTATCTATGGTGGTGGTAAGCCTGATTTGCCAATCACTTTGGATTACAACGAAACAGCAAAAATCATGATGCGTGATGAAGCTTTTTATACCTCTATGATTGAAGTGAATGTGAAAGGTAAACGTGGTAAGAATACGGTACTATTAAAAGATTCGCAGTGGGATTCGATTTATGACACACCGCGCCACCTTGATTTCTTGCGTGTTTCTGCATCCGATAAAGTGCATGTGTCTGTGCCTGTTTCTGCATTGAATGCGGATGAGTGCCCAGGTACGAAAGCTGGTGGTCAATTGCAACTGGTGCGTCATGAGTTGGAAGTGGTTTGTCGTGCGGATTCGATTCCAGAGCATATCGAAATTGATTGTGCGGAATTTGAGCTGGACACCACAGTACATATTGATGATATAACCTTGCCTGAAGGTGTTGAAGTGCCGCATGATGTGAACTTCACCATCTTGAACATTGCAGCGCCAAAACGTGGCCCAGTAGAAACTACGGATGAAGCTGTAGAGGGTGCAGAAGGCGAAACACCAGCAACACCAGCAACACCAGCAGAATAAACATGAAAATGTTGGTCGGGCTTGGTAATCCAGGCTCTCAATACGAGAAAACACGCCATAATATTGGTTTTAGGTTTCTCGAATTATTTGCAAAATCACAGGGGCTGCACTTTAGTGCGGCTCCTCGTTTTTGTGCTTTAACCTGTAGCACAAGCATCAACCATGAGAAAACATTATTGGTTTTACCGCAAACATTCATGAATGAAAGTGGTGAAGCAGTAGGGCAGCTTGCCCGTTATTATGATGTTGAACCGACAGATATAACGGTGGTCTATGACGACCTTGATTTACCTTCGGGTAAGATTCGTTTTAAACAAGGTGGCGGTCATGGCGGTCATAATGGCTTGCGTTCGTTGCATCAGCATTTAAGCAATAGCGATTATACACGGGTTAAAGTGGGCATTGGCAGACCACCAAGTGGCGACATCACACCTTGGGTGTTGGGTGGTGCTGATGAAGGGGATAAGGCTGATGAACATCGTATTTTTGATGCTTTGTTGCCACACATACCCCTACTTTTATCGGGCGAACGAGACAAAGCGGCAAATAAAGTTCACCACACATTACAAAGTTAAATACACGCAACATAAGGACGCATCATGGCATTAAGCATCGGTATCGTAGGACTTCCCAATGTAGGAAAATCAACATTATTTAATGCCTTGAACGGCGGCGGTGCGGAAGCTGCCAACTACCCATTTTGTACGATTGACCCCAATGTAGGGCTGGTTTCGGTGCCTGATTCGCGTATGGATGGTTTGATTGAAATTGTGAAACCACAAGCAATACAACATGCTGTGGTGGAGTTTGTGGATATTGCAGGTTTGGTGGCAGGTGCTGCTAGTGGTGAAGGTTTGGGTAACCAATTTTTGGGTAATATCCGTGAATGTGCTGCGATTGCCCATGTCGTACGTTGTTTTGATGATGATAATGTGACCCATGTACATGATACGGTCAACCCATTGTCGGATATTGAAACCATTGATACTGAGCTGATGCTTAAAGATATGGAAAGCCTTGGCAAAGCGATGGAACGTCAGCAGAAACTGGCGCGTTCAGGTGGCAACAAAGATGCCGAAGCAGCTTTGGCAGCGATGCAACTGGTGCTTGCTGGTTTAGAAGATGGCACCACTATACGTCGTCAAAGCCATGTCGCATCTATCATGGAAATCATTGATCCTTTGCAGTTGTTAACGGCTAAACCTGTATTGTATATTGCGAATGTGGATGATGCATCATTGCCTGATGGTAATGCTTATGTGGAGCAAGTGCGTGCTTTTGCCCAAACTGAAGGGGCTGAAGTGGCGATTGTCTCGGCACAAATTGAGTCAGAATTGATGGATATGGATGATGAGGATAAAGCTGAATTTTTATCAGACCTTGGCTTAGTTGAACCTGGTTTGAACACCGTGATCCGAACTGCCTTCAAGTTATTAAAATTGATGACATATTTCACAGCAGGTGTCAAAGAAGTGCGGGCATGGACGATCCATGAAGGAGACACCGCTCCCCAAGCTGCTGGGGTGATTCATACGGACTTTGAGAAAGGTTTCATTCGGGCTGAAGTGATTCAATATGATGATTTTGTAGGGCTTGGTGGGGAAGCGAAGTGTAAAGATGCGGGCAAGATGCGCCTTGAAGGTAAAGAGTATGTGGTGAAAGATGGTGATGTGATGCACTTTCGCTTTAATGTATAGTCTGCTAAGCTTGTTTTTTGATAAATCAAGGAGAAGCAGATGAAGAAATTATGGATAAGTAGTTTGGCAGTGCTTTTATTGTCTATGCCTGTGCTGAGTATGGCAGGTGACCATCATGGAAAAATGAAACATCACTTTAAAATGGCAGATAGTAATGGTGATGGGCA
>JAUZQU010000137.1 GCA_030950835.1 Mariprofundaceae bacterium
TTTGTCGGCTGGGGTGGGGCGCAACGGTGGTTAAGAAGCGACTTACCTTTCAACACAGTGCAAACATTTGCCCAAGCGTTGGCTGGTTATGCCACCTTATTTCGTGGTGGTGATAAAACAGGCGAAGTTTTTGCACCTTTAGCCCCTGCTTTGCTGGTTGTACACCAACGTTTGAAACAGGCATTTGACCCCAAAGGGATTTTCAATCCACATCGCATGTATAAGGATCTATAAATGCAAACCAATATTGCACAAGACATACTCGACACTATTGATGGCGCGGAAGCCAATCGTATTTTACGCTCTTGCGTACATTGTGGTTTTTGTACGGCAACTTGCCCCACTTATCAAGAGCTTGGTGATGAGTTGGATGGTCCACGAGGGCGTATCTATTTGATTAAAGATATGCTGGAAGGCGGCGAAGTGAGTGAGAAGACGCAACAGCATTTGGATAAATGTTTAAGTTGTAGAGCCTGTGAAACCACTTGCCCATCTGGTGTGGAATATGCCCACTTGGCAGAGATTGGTAAAAATATGGTGGAAGAAAAGGTTGGGCGCTCTTGGTCGCAAAGTGTGTTGCGTTGGTTATTGCGTAAAATCTTGCCCAATGCGCCTATTTTTGCGGCTTTTATGGCAGTTGGGCGTGTATTTCGCCCAGTGTTACCTCAAATATTGCAACAAAAAATCCCCAAAGCCAAAAAAGTGGTCGCTTACCCCCAACAACAGCATGCACGTCAAATATTATTGATTGAAGGCTGTGTACAACCCACCATGTCACCTGAAATTGATGTGGCAACAGCGCATGTTTTGGATAAACTGGGTATAGAAACATGGCGTACCCAACAAGCCCAATGTTGCGGCGCGGTGGAGAATCATTTACATGCCAAAGAAGCAGGTTTGCAGCGTATTCGGGCTAATATTGATGCCTGGTTACCCTTTGTTGATGACGGTGCAGAAGCGATTATTTCAACTGCCAGCGCTTGTGCCTTAGAAATCAAAGAGTATGCCTACTTATTGCGAAATGATGCTGAATACGCAGAAAAAGCAGCAATCATTAGCGCCAAAGCCAAAGATATTGTAGAAGTTTTAAGTGCTGAAAACTTGAGTGATTTTCATATAACAACGCCCAAACGCATCGCCTTTCATGCACCTTGCACCTTGCAACATGGGCAAAAACTCAACGGCAGCGTTGAAGGTGTATTATCATCCTTGAATTACACCTTGTTGCCAGTACAAGATGGGCATTTATGTTGTGGTTCTGCAGGCACATATTCTATTTTACAACCCGAATTATCCCAAACACTGCGCGACAACAAACTGCGTAGCCTGAGCAAAGATACCCCCGAAATCATTGCCACTGCCAATATCGGCTGCCTACACCATATGCAGGCAGGTACGGATATCCCTGTGCAACATTGGATCATGCTTTTGCAGGCAGATGGATGATATGGATGTTCTAAAGGCGGATTTTTCCCTCGATTTATTTTGCTGACCACTACAGGCCGTTGCCCTGCGAGGTAACGGCAGAAAATACTTCCACTTCTGCTTTGAAACACTTTTGCATAGTATGCGCCCATGTCTTTATCTGAATCTTCATCCATCATTACCCTTCAAGGGCAAACAGCCTTATCCGATTTTCGCCAAGCCAAGCTTTGCCAGAGTCTGCAAGTCGCTAGCCTTACTGCGCATTATTTATATATCGTGGAGGTCACATCCTGTTGGTCAGCCAGCGATTTAAAGCGACTTAACCAGCTTCTGGGCTGTGAAAGCACTCCTTTTGCTGCATCTGCGCAGGATAATCTCTATATGGTTACCCCACGCCTTGGCACGATTTCGCCTTGGTCATCCAAAGCAACTGATATTGCCAAGCTTTGCGGCATTGATTCTCTCATGCGCATCGAACGTGCCGTGGTGTACAGCGTTGCTGCCGATAAAAGCAGGGTGATTCCACACATTCACGACCGTATGACTGAATCGGTTTTGTTTTGCAGCGAAGATTTGCCGCAATTGTTCCAACATCAAGCAGCGCGACCTTTGGTGTATATCGACGTATTAAAAGAAGGGCGATCAGCATTGGAAACTGCCAATAGTGAGCTTGGTTTGGCATTGGCGGAAGATGAAATTGATTATTTATTGGCAAACTTCCGCCAATTAGAGCGCAATCCATCGGATGCTGAATTGATGATGTTTGCCCAAGCCAATTCTGAACATTGTCGGCATAAAATATTCAATTCTGCGTGGAAAATTGATGGGAAAGATATGGATAAGTCCTTATTTTCCATGATTCGCCACACCCACAACACTTCGCCAGAGGGAACTATCGTTGCCTACTCCGATAATTCCTCGGTGATTGAAGGTTTTAAGGGCAAACGCTTTTATCCCGATGCCGACAACACTTACCAAGCCCATGACGACACCATGCACATTTTGATGAAGGTTGAAACACACAATCACCCCACTGCCATTTCACCTTTTGCTGGTGCGGCAACGGGTTCTGGTGGTGAAATCCGCGATGAAGGGGCAACGGGCATTGGCTCCAAACCCAAAGCAGGTTTAACGGGTTTTACAGTCTCCAATTTAAATATCCCTGATTTTAAACAACCTTGGGAGCAAGACTTTGGCAAACCTGAGCGCATTGAGTCGCCCTTAAACATCATGCTTGATGGACCTATTGGTGCGGCAGCGTTTAACAATGAGTTTGGTCGCCCCAATATTTGTGGTTATTTTAGGACTTATGAGCAGAATGTTGATGGTGATTTGCGTGGTTATCACAAACCTATCATGTTGGCAGGTGGCGTAGGTAATATTGATGCGCGGCATGTCTTTAAAAGCGACGTTCCTGCTGGCTCGTTGATTATTCAACTTGGTGGACCTGCCATGTTGATTGGCTTGGGTGGTGGGGCTGCATCCAGCATGGATACAGGCTCTAACATTGAAGCTTTGGACTTTGATTCGGTGCAAAGGGGCAACCCTGAAATGGAGCGGCGTTGCCAAGAAGTCTTGGATAGATGCTGGCAACAAGGTGATGATAATCCGATTTTATTTATCCATGACATTGGTGCAGGTGGGCTTTCCAATGCTGTGCCAGAATTGATTCATGATGCTGGGCGTGGTGGCTCGTTTGACTTGCGCAAAGTACACAATATGGAATCAGGCATGAGCCCGATGCAGATTTGGTGCAACGAAGCCCAAGAGCGTTATGTATTGGCGATTGCTCCTGAATCTTTGCTAGATTTTACGGCCATGTGTGAGCGCGAGCGTTGTTTGTTTGCCGTGCTTGGCGAAGCTACGGATGATGGGCATTTGCATGTGCAAGACCCTCAACTTGGGCAAGACCCTGTCGATTTACCACTGGAAGTATTGCTAGGCAAAGCACCCAAGATGTTGCGCGATGTAAAACACTACCCCAACAAATCCGTGCCGCTGGACACCACCAATATCAACATCAAAGAAGCGGTGATGCGCGTCTTGCGTTTACCAGCTGTCGCCAGCAAAGAATTTTTGATCACCATTGGTGATAGATCAGTGACGGGTTTGGTAGCGCGTGAGCAAATGGTAGGGCCTTGGCAAGTTCCCGTGGCCGATGTTGCGGTGACTGCCACAGATTTTACCCACTACACTGGCGAAGCCATGGCCATGGGCGAGCGTACACCACTTGCCGTACTCAATGCTGCTGCCTCTGGGCGCATGGCGATTGGCGAAGCATTGACCAATATCGCTGCCGCTTCTATCGCCAAACTCGGTGACATCAAACTATCTGCCAACTGGATGGCTGCATGTGGCCATGATGGTGAAGATGCAGCGCTTTATGATACGGTACAAGCTGTGGGCATGGAATTATGCCCTGCTTTGGGTATTTCGATTCCTGTAGGCAAAGATTCTTTGTCCATGAAGTCCACTTGGTCGGATGAACATGGTAAAAAAGAGATGATTTCGCCGCTTTCCTTGATTGTTTCAGCATTTTCCCCTGTTTCGGATATTCGCAACACCTTAACGCCACAATTGCGCAGCGACTTGGGCGACACCGACCTTATCTTGCTTGATTTGGGGCAAGGCAAAAACCGCTTGGGTGGCTCTGCCCTGATGCAAGTATATGCCGCAACAGGTGTTGAAACAGCTGATTTGGATGATGCCGATTTATTTTCAAGCTTCTTCAATACCATCCAACAACTCAAGCAAAAAGGTTACATTTTAGCCTACCACGACAGATCCGATGGTGGTTTGTTGGCAACGGCTGCTGAAATGGCCTTTGCAGGGCGTATTGGAGTAGATATTCATTTGGATAGCTTGGGCGAGGATGCTTTAAGCTTGTTGTTTAACGAAGAATTGGGCGCAATCTTGCAAATTCGCCGCGCAGACCGTGATCACGTCTTGTCCATGCTTGATCATGCAGGTTTAACCGATTGCTCGCATATCATAGGCAATTTAAATGATGATTTAAGGCTACATATTTCATCGCAACAACACACCGTATTGGATGAAGGTATCTTAGACTTACAACAAGTTTGGAGTGAAACATCGTATCGTATGGCAAGCTTGCGTGACAATCCAGCATGCGCCAAACAAGCATTTGAGGCAATCAACAATGAGCATGACCAAGGTCTGTTTGCCGAGCTTAGCTACGATGCCAACGTCGATATCACCGCCCCTTTCATCAATAAAACACGCCCGAAAATGGCCGTGTTGCGTGACCAAGGGGTCAATGGTCAAATCGAAATGGCAGCAGCTTTTGGTCAAGCAGGTTTCACAGCTGTAGATGTTCACATGTTGGACTTGATTGCTGGGCGTGTCTCTTTGGCAGACTTCCAAGGTTTAGTTGCTTGTGGTGGTTTCTCTTTTGGTGATGTCTTGGGTGCTGGGCGTGGCTGGGCAAGTTCGGTGTTGTTTAACCCACGCGCGGCGGATGAATTTAACGCCTTTTTCCAGCGCGAAAACTCCTTTGCCCTTGGTGTGTGTAATGGTTGCCAAATGATGAGCCAACTCAAAGGTATGATTGCTGGTGCAGCACACTGGCCAAGCTTTGAAAAGAATCTATCTGAACAATTTGAAGCACGTTTATTGATGGTAGAAGTCATGGAATCACCATCCATCTTCATGCAAGGCATGGCGGGATCAAAGCTGCCGTTGGTGGTGGCACATGGTGAGGGAAGGGTTGATTTCAAAGGGCAATCGCCAGACCAAGCCAAAGCCATGTTGCGCTATTTAGGCGCAAACGGAGAGCCTGCAAACAGCTATCCAGCCAATCCCAATGGTTCAGCAGATGCTTTGACTGGCTTCACCTCCGATGATGGACGTTTCAACATTATGATGCCACATCCAGAGCGTTTGTTCCGCAAATCCCAATTCTCTTATTATCCCGATGAACAAGGCGAAAGCGGAGCTTGGTTAAGGATGTTTAGAAATGCGCGTGTTTGGCTGGAGCAATAGAAGTTTAATCGGGAAGCGTATTCATCAGCGTGCAAACAAGGGCTGAATGTTGTGTTCAGCCCTTGTTTGATTTTTCCTTGGCCCTTACAAACGTTTAAAAGTGGGGGATGAGCAACCTTTTATTCAAGAAAGTGAGGGTTGCTTTTTTTAGCGGACTTCAATATTGGCAAACACGCTATTTTTTCCTCAAAGCACGCTTAAAGCAGCATATTTAAGCATCAATCGTTTCAAACCCTTGCTCTCAAACTCAATCGACACCCGAACCGCATCACCAGCACCTTCCAAATCAACCACCACGCCCTCACCAAAGCTTGGATGGCACACATTGCTGCCTACGGCGATGTTTTGTGAGGTGGATGTTTGTTGTTGGAGCGTGTTTGTATGTGTGGATGTGGTTTGTTGTGGTTTGTTTAAAATATCTGTGCTGATGTTGGCAATAAAACGGCTGGGTAATGGGTAACTCAGATCGCCAAAGACGCGGCGCAGTCTGGCGGAGGTCAAATGCAGGATGTTCTCAGCTCTGGTTACGCCTACATAAAGCAAACGTCGTTCCTCAGCAATGCCAGCTTCGCCTTCATCCAGGGCGCGTTGGTGGGGTAATAATCCGTCTTCTACACCTGCCAAAACAACCGTATCAAACTCCAAACCTTTGGCTCTGTGTAAGCTCATCAAAGATACGGCATCGGCATCATCATTTTCCTCTTCACCGCTTTGCATCAAGGCTGCCCTGTCCATAAACTCAATGGGGGTGATGCCTGATTCAAGGGATAATTCGATGTAGCGTTGTAGGGTTTTGATGTTTTCTAGGCGGGATTCGGCTTCGACTTCGCCCTTGGCTTGCAGACTGTCGATGTAGCCTGTTTGTTCGAGTATTGCCATCAAGCCGCGATCGGCTTGATTTTCAAGCTCTGACTGCATATTTTGCATCATATTGAGCATAGGAAGCAGCTTTTTCACGGCTGCAGGCAGAGAGGTTGCGCTTAAAATGCTGGTGATCCAATCTTGTACGCGCAAACCACTGCTGCTCAACAGTGCCGCAATGTTTTCTTGCCCTTTGGCACCAATGCCGCGTTTGGGTTTGTTACAAACACGCAACAAATGCATGCCATCGGCGCACTTGTTGAGCAGTGCCCAGTAAGCAATGGCATCTTTGATTTCTAGGCGAGCAAAAAAGCTTAAACCGCCAATAATGCGGTAAGGGATGTTTTCTTCGCGGAAAATTTGTTCCATCGCCAACGATTGGCGGTTGGAGCGGTATAAGACAGCCATTTTTGACCATTCGACCGTGGCATACCTGTCATTAAACAGCTTTGCCATGTGTTTGGCTTCGGCATATTCATCCACGCAAACATGAAATTCAGGGGTGATACCTGCTTCTCTGGTGGCGTGTAATTTCTTTTCATGCCTGTCGTCATTGCTTTGAATAATGGCATTGGCAAGTTTTAAAATTGACGCAGATGAGCGGTAATTTTCTTCTAGTCTATGCACTTCTGCCTTTTCCCAAATCCGCTCAAAATCCAAAATATGTCGCACATCTGCACCGCGCCAACCATAAATAGATTGATCATCATCGCCCACTACAGTGATGTTTTGATGCTCTTGTGCCAGCAGGCATAGCCATTCATGCTGCACGGGGTTGGTATCTTGGTATTCATCGACCAAAATATGGTCAAAGCGGGTAAACATGGCCGTGGCAACGTCTTTAAACTCGCGCAAAATATGCACACAATTCAGAATCAAATCGGAAAAGTCCATGCGCTCAAGTTGTTTTAATTCGGCTTGGTAAGCGACATATAAATCACGCAAATCAAGCCCGCTCCACATTTGTGATTCGGCTTGTTCTGGTAGATAACCTGCATTCTTTTGCTGCTCAATCCAGTGGGTCAAATAACCAGGATGCAACCTGTCTGACGAAATATTACGCGCTTTGAGCAAACGTTTGACCACGGTTTTCTGATCATCACTATCAATCACTTGGAAATTGCGCGGATAACCCAAAACATCGGCATACGAGCGTAAAAAACGCAGTGAAATCGAGTGAAACGTACCTGAAATCACCCCACCACTGCCATCACCTATCAAAGCAGTGAGCCGCGATTGCATTTCTTTGGCGGCTTTGTTGGTAA
>JAUZQU010000138.1 GCA_030950835.1 Mariprofundaceae bacterium
TTTGCGTAGCTACTTAGCCTACAAAACAACGCACCAACCTGTTAAAACTATGTCGAAACTAACTGCTTTCCAACACACCCTCCTTGCGAAGGGACGCGAAACATAACCGCGCTTTCTACCATTGCAAGCTCTTTATTTATGTCAGGTGTTTGTATCCTGTTCATCAGCTATATATTAGATAGTAGAGCCTAAAGCAAGCCTTTGATTGCACTATATGCTTTTGCCTCTTAATCTACGCCTATGATAGTTGCCAAAAGAAACTCCTCACCCAGTAGACGTAAAAGCCTAGACACCTTATTTATCAAGACTTATGGCTGCGCCATGAATGTTTATGACTCCTCACGCATGAGCGACTTAATGCAAGAAGCGTATGGTTTACGCATAGTTGATGAACCTCAAGATGCAGATGTCATCCTGATGAACACCTGTTCGATTCGCGAAAAGGCTGAAGACAAAGTGTATTCCGAGTTGGGTCGTTACAAACAAATAAAGGACAAACGCCCTGATTTAATCATTGGTGTAGGTGGTTGTGTAGGTCAACAAGAAGGCGATCGCATCCAAAAGCGCGCGCCTTATGTGGATATCGTGTTTGGCCCACAGTCTTATCACCGCTTACCTGAGATGGTTAATGAGGTAAGACGTGGTCGGGTGCGCGTCACCGCGACCGACATGCCTGAGATTGAGAAGTTTGACCATTTACCACAACCTAAAGTTACAGGTATGACTGGTTATGTCACCATCATGGAAGGCTGCGATAAGTTTTGCACCTTTTGTATTGTGCCTTACACACGCGGCGCAGAAATATCACGCCCTGCAGCGGACATTTTAAAAGAATGCCAAGCACTTATCGATAATGGTGCCAAAGATATTTCTTTGCTGGGTCAGAATGTGAACGGGTATCTCGGCGAAGGTATAGATGGAAAAGAATGGGGATTCACCCAACTTCTATACGCTGTGGGTGCGCTTGAGGGTATGCAGCGTTTACGTTTCTCCACCAGCCACCCCATGGAAATGACCACCGAGCTTGCCGAGTCCTTTGCTGAAATTCCTGCTTTGATGCCTTATTTACACCTTCCCGTTCAATCGGGTTCGAATAATACCCTCAAAGCCATGCATAGAGGGCATCAACGCGAGGATTATTTCAAGTCTATTGAAGAGTTGCGCCTGTTTACACCTGATATTGCACTTTCTTCCGATTTTATCGTCGGTTTCCCAGGCGAAAGCGATGAAGACTTTGCACAAACCTTGGATTTGGTCAAACGTGTTGGTTTTGACTCCGCATTTTGCTTTAAATATTCGCCACGCCCCGGTACACCTGCTGCTAAAGCCGAAGATAATGTAGCTGAAGACGTTAAAGATGTCCGTTTACAGGCTTTATTAAGCTTACTGCGCGAACAATCCAAAACGCGCATGGCACAACAAATCGGCAAGACTTTGGATGTGTTGATTGAAAAGAAAAGCAAAAATGAGGGTGATTTACAAGGGAGGACACCTGATTTTCGCATTGTTCACTTTAAAGGTAATCCGCGTTTGATTGGTCAAACCTTAGCCGTGACCATCACCGAGTCGTATGCCATGTCTTTGCGTGGGGAGTTGGTCATTGCAGCATAAAATCGATACACCACCTGTTTTATTTGCCTGCCCTGAACTTGATGCGACAACACTGGCTTCCATGTGTGGCGCACAAAACCAACATTTAAAACGTATTGAAGAAACGTTCGGCGTCTCCATTCGCGGCCCTGTGGGCAAATGGTTCATCCTTGGGGAGCAACCCCAAGCTGCCTTATCCGCTTTAGAACAACTCAAAACACAAACGTTAAAAGGCAAGCTGCAAAGCCATAGCGTGGAGGATATTTTGCGTGAACAACATCACCCCAGCAGCATGAGCGAAAGTGCTGCGGCGAAAGATAATGCAATCATTCTGCATGCTGGGCGGCGTAATATCCAAGGTAAAACGCCCAATCAACGCCATTATTTACAATCCATCACCGACAACACCCTCACCTTAGGTGTTGGTCCAGCAGGTTGTGGTAAAACTTACCTTGCTGTTGCCCATGCTGTAGTCGCGCTGAGCACCCATCAAGTCGAACGTATTATCCTTACCCGCCCTGCAGTCGAAGCAGGCGAAAAACTTGGCTTCTTACCTGGCGACCTACAACAAAAAGTTGACCCCTACCTGCGCCCTTTATTTGATGCTTTATCTGACATGCTGGGCGCAGAGAAAATGAGTGCGCTCATGGAACAAGGCTGCATTGAAATCGCACCACTAGCCTACATGCGTGGACGCACCCTCAATGATGCCTTTGTCATTCTCGATGAAGCCCAAAATACCACCCGCGCACAGATGAAGATGTTTCTCACGCGATTGGGTTTTGGCTCTAAAATGGTGGTCACAGGTGATGTGACACAAGTGGATTTACCCAGAGACAAAGACAGCGGTTTATTACACGTCTTAAATGTGCTCGAACACGTTCAAGATATAGGCATTTGCCGTTTGGATAGTAGCGATGTTGTTCGCCATCGTTTGGTTGAGCGCATTGTTAATGCTTACGATAAACATGATTGATATCATCAGCGATGAAGGCATTGTAGCTTTATTGGATGCTCAAAGTGCTGAAAAGGCAGTGCAAACAAGCTGTTGGATGGCAAAACAGCTCAAAAAACCTGTTTTATGCCTACGTTTCGCCTCAGATGATGCTGTGCAAACTTGCAATCGCACCTGGCGCGAGCAAGATAAAGTCACCGATGTGTTGTCCTTCCCCATGTTTGAAGCTGCTGACATCATCGATGGTGAACATTTAGGTGATATCATCTTTGCCACTGATTTTATCGTGCAAGAGTCCCAACGTTTACACCTTTCTCCCGCCGATCACGCTTGTCATTTACTGGTACACAGCACCTTGCACTTGCTCGGTTACGACCATATCGAAGATGCTCAAGCCCAAACCATGCAAGCGCTGGAAAATGACATCATGCAACATTTAGATTTACACCTACCTTACCCCGAAATCCACACCACGAGTCTTTCATGAAAACAGCTTGGCGACAACGTTTACGCAAAAAGTGTTTAGCTTGGTTAAGACCAGGTCAAAATGAAGAAGAGCTGCTGACTTTGGTGCAACGTGCAGAGTGTATTCAGTCCGATGAGCAACGCCGCATGTTGGTGCAAGCCGTTGAATTTCATGATACCCGTGTACGCGAAATCATGACCCCACGCTCCAAAGTCCATGCCATCGACATCAAGGCAACAGCCGATGAAATCGAATATGAAATCATCCATGCCACAGCCACCCGCTTGCCTGTCACCAACGGTGATTTGGATCATATTCTTGGTGTAGTACATGTTTGGGACTTGTTTGCGGCAAAAATCAAACAACAAAACATCAACCTGCAAGCTTTGATTCGACCTTGCCCTCAAGTCTCTGAGTTGCAACGTGTAGAGGGTCTGCTCTCTGAAATGCGTGAAGGTAGCCATATTGCCATTGTTCAAGATGAATTTGGCGGCACCGCAGGTTTGGTCACGCTATCTGACCTGCTTGAAGAGATTGTCGGCTCGATTGATGAAGACAATAATGTGGATGATGCTGACATCATACGCAGTGAAAGTGGTAGTTTTGATGTTTTGGCGAATGTACATGTGGAAGAACTCGCCAGCGCTTTGAATATGCGTTTGCCTACGGGTGATTTTGATACTGTAGGCGGTTTGATTACCAGTGAAATTGGGCGTATTCCTTTCACAGGCGAATCATTCAATGTGGCGATGTTGCACATCAAAATCGTCCAAGCAGACCCCAGACGCATTTTGCGTGTGCTCATTACCCCACTACACACTTAAACCATGTTAGACCATTTACCCCTAGACACACTCAGCAGCGTCTTTGCAGCTTGGTTGTTGCTTGCGGGCATCAGTTATTGGACACATCAACAGCAACTTGGTTTATCACGGCAAATGCTCATCGCATCAGTGCGCGCCCCACTACAACTTCTAGTCTTGGCACTGCTATTACACTGGTTATTTGACATCGAATCGCCTTGGGCACAAGCAGGCATCATTGCAGGATTTTGCATCTTAGCAGGGCATACCGCCGCCCAACATCACCAGCGTATTCGTCATGCTTGGCTGGCCTCCAGCTTTGGTTTGATATGCGCCTGTTCGCTCACCTTACCTTGGTTAGTCTTTAGCCAAGCTCTACAAGCAGACTCGCGCACCCTGATTCCTATCGGTAGCATGGTTGCAGCCAATGGTATGAATGCCATTGCCATCATGTTTGAGCGTTTAAAAACCAGTCCCCATCATCAGCCCGCCATCACCATCAAACAAGGTCTACATACCGCCATGATTGCACCCATCAATACACTTAAAGTGGTTGGTTTGGTGCATATGCCAGGTATTTTTGTAGGCATGATTTTAGCTGGAAGCTCGGTATTGGCTGCGATTTCTATGCAATTGATAGTATTATACATGATTGTCGCCTCCAGCTTCACCGCTTGTGTGGTCAGTTTTTTAATGATGAAACATTTCGATAAAGGTGTAGCTCATACATGAATCATCAACTCCATAATCATAGCCATAGTCATCTCAACAAACGCATCGCCGTACTCGCATCGGGCAAGGGCAGCAATTTAGAAGTCATCTTACAAGCCATGCAACAAGGTAGCTGCGATGCCCAAGTCAGCTTGGTGATTTGTAATAAAGCCGATGCAAACGCCTTGCAGATTGCGCGTGCCTACCAAGTGCCGCAAGTCGTCTACCTCAACCCCAAGGACTATGCAGATCGTGCAGCTTATGACCAAGCTTGTGCAGCTTTGATTCAACAAGAAGATTGTGCATGGGTGGTTTTAGCAGGTTATATGCGTATTTTATCATCCACATTTATTCAAACTTTCCCCCAACAAATCATCAATATTCACCCTTCTTTATTACCTTCTTTTGTCGGTGCCCACGCTGTTGCTGATGCTTTGGCATATGGTGTGCAGATCACAGGCTGCACAGTGCATTTGGTCACTGAAGACTTGGATAGTGGCCCTATTCTCGCGCAAACTGCCGTGCCCGTATTAAGCACAGATGACCATGATACCTTGCATCAACGCATTCAAAACGCCGAATACCAGCTTTATGTACAAGTCATCCAACGTTTAGTCAGCACACCTTTTCATGTCCAAGAAAAACATGTAATTTGGGATTAAAGCTGCAAATAACATGTTTTTCTTTATTTTTAGTCCGTATTGACCTATATTACTCCATAATATACACAGTTAAGGAGTCTCTTATGTGGAAAAAATCACTGATCGTTGTATGTTTAATGCTGCCCTGCTGGAATTTGGCACAAGCAGGAGAAGCTCGCAGTGTTAACTTTGCAGTATTCCAGAAATACGATAAAAACTTTGAATTTGAGCCTATTGTTGAAGGTAAATTCAGTGATTTTATTACCACCATGCAAGGCTCACAAATCCTCGCCCTTGCCCACACTGCAGATACAATAGGTGGTGACGTTATCACCTTTCAAACCAGCGTGTTGCGCGATGAAAACGGCTCTTTTGGTGATTTTGGCATTGATTGCCAACTCAGTTTCAAAGATGAAAGCACAGGTAATGATTATTCTTATTTGCTTGGTGGTTTATGCAAAATTATTCAGGTGGGGCGTGGTCAAAACAGTAAAACACTGCTTGTCATCCCTCACACCAACGTCCCTGATACTACCCAAGGTTTTGAAGGTTGGCTGCTGCTCAAAGAAGATGAAAAAACAGGCACTGCCTTTTATGCTAACGTCAGTATGTTGCATTAAACATACATCAATATCGCTTGTGTAGCTGAGTTTCATCAACTAAACTGATATAAACTGCAACAACAAGTGGGGGCTATGAACACACAACCTATTCACCTTTTTGGTCTTTATCTCATTCATGTAATCCAGCTGGATGAAACCACCATTTTTCAGGCTTTAGAACAACAACGGCAGGCGATTATACCCATTGGTCGCCTCGCTATTGATCTTAGGTATATGAATATGCGTAGTGTTATGGGTGTATTGTCTGCCCAAGCGGGTACAGACAAACGTTTCGGTGAAGTTGCCATCGAGCTTGGTTTTTTAGATGCGTCATTGCTGCAACAACTGCTGGACATGCAAGCGGAAAATCAACCCCGTATTGGTGAAATATTAGTAGAAATGGGGATGTTTACAGCCCAAGAGCGTGATATTTTACTAGCTGACTTCCATGAATCTATCGCCAGCGCCTCACTTCCCAATACAGAACTCTGAAAACACCCTGTCTAAAATAAACTCCACATCACCAATGCCCAAGATTTCGCCCAACGATGACCATGCTTGTCGCCATTCCATCGCAGTTAAATCAATCATCTCATCCCTGCCCAACATTGCCAAGCCTGTTTCAATCCCAGTAAGTGTCGCTTGCAATGCCAAACGATGCCGCGCCGATGTGACCATAGCGCCTTCATCCGCCAGATCCACATCCCCCATCTTTTCAGCCATCACTGCCAACAAACCTTCTAAACCATGCATATTCTGAATAGATAAAGAAAGAAAACCTTCAGGTACGGATAGGTTTTCATCATCCACCTTATTCATCACCTTCACATCACAAGGTAAGTCTTGAAAGTGAATACTGGCATCCCAAGTCTCAGGTCTATGCGCATCCGCCAAGAAAATCACTACATCTGCTGCTTTTGCCGCCGCTTTTGCTCTGCGTACACCCTCTTGTTCCACGATGTCATCAGTTTCACGCAAACCTGCAGTGTCCAACAAACGAATCGGGATACCATGAATTTCAAAATCTACTTCCAGAATATCACGCGTAGTACCTGCAACTTCCGTCACAATCGCCCTATCTCGCCCCGATAATACATTGAGCAAACTAGACTTGCCCACATTCGGTTCACCAATAATAGCAACCGTTGCCCCTTCAAACAGACGTTCTCCGAGTTTACTTTGCAATTGCTGCTGCATCGGCTGCACCAAATCGGTCAATACCCGTTGTCGTAATTGATCATAAAATAAATCGGGGATTTCATCTTCAGGAAAGTCTAAGCAGGCTTCAACATGCGCTACAACTGAAGTTAAATCGTCCATATATTGATGGATACGTCGCCCAAAAGCACCATCAAGCTGTTTTTGAGCTTGTTTGGCAGCGCGTAAGGTTGCCGCATCAATACATGCCACCACTGCTTCAGCTTGCGACAAGTCCATCTTACCATGTTCCACCGCACGGCGAGTAAACTCCCCTGGTGCTGCGGGTTTACAACCCAACTCTAAAGTGCGATCAAACAGTGCCCGCAACAAAATAGGACTACCATGCCCTTGGAGTTCGACTGTATCTTCACCCGTATAAGAGTGAGGGCCTTTGAAAAATAGTGTTAAACCATGATCAATGGTTTCACCTTGAACATCATACCAATGTTGGAAGTGGGCGTGTCTTGGCTTGAAATCATCTTGGCGTTGGCAAAGCAAAAGCGCAATATGATGCGCCTCTGCACCTGAAAGACGAATGATGCCAATGCCACCTCGCCCTTGGGGAGTGGCAATGGCTGAAATCGTAGCTTGGTTAGTCAACATTCATGCTTTTCATGACTAAACGTTGCTGAATAATAGATAAAATATTGTTCACTACCCAATAAAGTACCAAACCAGCTGGGAAGAACAAAAACAAAGCCGTGAACAAAATGGGTAAAAACTGCATCACTTTGGCTTGCATAGGATCAGTAGGTTGTGGATTCAGCTTTTGCTGAATATACATCGAAGCACCCATGACAATCGGTAAGATAAAGAAGGGATCTTGCACCGACATATCTTCAATCCAGCCGTAAAATGGTGCTTGGCGCAGCTCTATAGAAATCAACAGCACTTTGTACAGGGCAAAAAACACGGGCATTTGCAATAAAATAGGCAAACATCCACCCAGCGGATTCACCTTATGTTTTTTATACATCGCCATCACTTCTTGACCCATTTTTGCACGGTCATCACCATAACGTTCTTTCAAACGCATCATTTCAGGCTGCAATTTGCGCATCGATGCCATAGAACGATAGGCACTTTGTGTCGGTATAAATAAGATGATTTTAAGCCCAATCACCAACAAAATGATAATCACACCAAAGTTGCTCACATATTGATTCATCCACAACATGATTTCATGCATAGGTTTAGCAATAAAAGCAAACCAACCAAAATTCACGCTACGCTCAAGTTCCACATGGGCCTGCTCTAACAGCGGCACAGATTTAGGGCCAATAAACAATGTGCTGTTAAAGACCACATCACCTTGATCTATGACACCATCATGAATCATGCCCGCTTGGTAAGAACGACCATCCCCTTTATAATAATAACGGTAACTTTCATCCTGATCCGAGCCATGAATCGACATCATGAAGTAGCGGCTCATCATACCTATCCAGCCACCCATAGCCGCGAACTTTTTCGCCCCGCCTTCATCCAAATCTTCATAACTTAATTCACTTAATTTATCGTTGAACAAACCAATCGGACCAATATGTTCATAAAAATTGTTCATAGCGCGAACTGGATTACGTTCCACCACTTGGCGATACAACTTTAATCCTGCCCCGCCTTCAATACGGTCTTGCACATCAATCAAATAGGAGTTTTCAGTTAAGGTATAGACACGTTGCCAGCGATAACCATCACTCAACATCGCTTCAAAAGTGGCTTGGCTTTGCCCACCCAATTGTTTACTTGAGACCAAGCGGAAAGGCTCAATCAACGCTTGCCCCACCACACCGCTGTTGATATACGCTTCATAATGCGTATCACCCATGCTTAATAATTTCACTTTGCTAGGGTCTTCTAAGGTTTCTTGATAGTTGTTCAGCTCGGCATGGCTAATCCAGCCCTTAGCATTGATAGATAAGGTAATGACATCATTACCAAAGGATTCAACGATTTCCGTAGTGACGACTTCCGCATCTGGATGTGGTGTTGTCGCCTCTTGTCTTGAATTCGATGCCATACGGTTGGTTGGCTGTTCTGCAGAAGATGCGTTGCCTTGTTCAGTTTGCGTATTGTTTGGCTGTGGCACAGACGGGAACATCCAGCCCCAAAGCAACAATACCCCCATCGAAAGCGCAAAAGCTAAAAATAAATTCTTCGTCGATTCCATAATACTACCCTTCCCAGCATGATAAAAATTGTCTCAAAAATTGAAGCTATCATGGCAACGGATCGTAACCATGACATGAAGAAAAAGGATGGCAACGCAGCAGGCGTTTCGCTGCTAAGCAACCACCTTTAAAAGCGCCATAACGTGTAATCGCTTCAAGCGCATACTCAGAACACGTTGGCATAAAGCGACAACGAGCTGGCAAAAGTGGCGACACCACATAACGGTAAAATCGAATCAGGCTAAGTAACAGTATACGCATGTTTAACGCGCTACTCGCTGCAGCAAAACATCAAAACAACTTGCCATGTTTTGTTCATCAACATCAGCTGTTTTAAGCTTAGGCGATGGTATGATTAAAATGTCCATGCCTAATGTGCGCATATCATGCTGACGAAAAGCACTACGCAAACAACGTTTCAAACGATTTCTCTGCACCGCATTGCCATATTTCCTAGACACTGCAAGCCCCAAGCGCGCATAACCATCATGGTTTGCCATGACTACCATGTTCAAACCTTGAATACGATAACGCTTACCCTTTTGCATGCGTGCAAAGTCGGCTTTATGCAACAGCCGACAAACACGCGGAAAAGTTGTTTTATGCAGACAAACGCTTGCGCCCTTTAGCACGACGACGATTAATTACAGCACGACCACCACGGGTTGCCATGCGAGCGCGAAATCCGCAGGTGCGAGCGCGACGAATACGACTTGGTTTATATGTAAAACTCATAACTTACTCCTAACAATCAAAAAAAGGATGCGCATCATAAGCTTCGCTGCATGGCTGTCAACGTTGGATGCAAAGCAAAGCAGATGATGCGTCATTCCAAACAAAGCTATCAGTCCGCTTGCTTACGAGCCCATGTAGGAACATCATATTTCCCATCATAAATAGACTCTTGTGCTATCGGTTGCACTGCTGCATTACCTGAACCCGTGCCAAAACCTTGCACAGGCACTTGTGGATGCGCAGGTGCTGCCACCATTTTAGGAATATTGATGTTATGGATGGGTGCAATTTTAGCTGCCTGCTGTTGCTGTTGCAAACCTGTTGCCACCACCGTAATCCGCATTTCATCCCCTATATTTTCATCAAACACCACACCACAAACCACTTCTGCATCATCATCTGCCATGTTAAGTATAATCGACGCTGCTTCATCATATTCTGCCATCGATAAAGTAGCCTCTGATGCCGTTATGTTCACCAACAAACCTTTTGCCCCATGAATGTCCACTTCATCCAACAAAGGCGATGAAATCGCTTTCTCCGCTGCTTCACTTGCCCTACACTCACCCGTTGCCGTACCTGTACCCATCATCGCCAAACCTTGATGTTCGCGCATCACCGCATTCACATCGGCAAAATCCACATTGATATAACCTGACTTAGTAATCATATCCGAAATACCACGCACCGCTTGTAATAACACATCATCCGCCTTTAAGAAGGTGTCTTTCATGGAAGTGCTTTTGCCCGCCAATGAAATCAACTTCTGGTTCGGAATGGTAATCAAAGTGTCCACGACTTCCGTTAAAGCCGCAATACCTTCTTCAGCTTGTCGCATACGACGTTTGCCTTCAAAACCGAATGGTTTGGTAACCACACCCACCGTCAAAATACCCATTTCTTTGGCGACTTCAGCAATCACAGGTGTAGCCCCTGTGCCCGTACCACCACCCATACCTGCGGTGATAAAGACCATTTCAGTATCTTCTAACCATTCTTTGATATGCGCACGATCCGAATCTGCGGCTGCTCTGCCCACCTCAGGTTTACCACCTGCACCCAAACCTTTGGTACTATTCGAGCCAAGTTGCAAACGATTTTGTGCCAAGCTTTGAGCCAACACCTGCGCGTCGGTATTGGCGGCGATAAAATGAACATCGCTCAAACCTTCGGTAATCATATTGTTCAGCGCATTACCACCGCCACCGCCTACACCAATAACCTTGATGTTCGCGATTTGTTTTTGTGTGTCGTCTAATGTGAATTTAGGTGCCATGATATTTCTCCTGAGTTTTTTTGTTATTTTTTAAATTGTTTTGTGTGTTATTTCTAAACTGATTATCTTTTTTTCTCGTCATGAACTATCCCCAAACCATCGTCGCACACTGCTCCATAAACCACCCAGCATCGGCTCATCCAAATGCAACGGTTGCTCTGCCCGATAGCGATAACCATATTGAATCAGCCCTACACCTGTAGCAAACTTAGGGCTGTTGACCACATCTACCAAACCACCTACACCACTGGGTCGCCCTATGCGCACAGGTAACTCAAAGATTTCATCTGCCAGCTCTTCCACGCCATTCAACAAGCTACTACCCCCTGTTAACACGATGCCCGCAGCTACCAATTCTTTATAACCAGAACGTTCCAGCTCTTCGCGCACCAGCTCAAACAACTCCTGCATACGCGGCTCTAATAATTGTGCCATCACTTGCCTTGGCATAGCTTGTGGTGTTCTACCTCCCACACGGGGCACTTCCACTGTTTCATCAGGCAAGACCATACTCGACATACATGAACCATATTTTTCTTTCAAGATAGTCGCTTCACGCGCTGAAGTGCGCAAACCCGCCACCAAGTCATTGGTCAAATGGTCGCCACCAATCGGAATCACAGAGGTATGGCGAACCGCACCATCAATGAACACCGCTAAATCAGTGGTTCCCCCACCAATATCCACCAACATCACCCCAATATCCTTCTCATCTTGACTCAACACCGATTCACTTGAAGCAATTTGCTCCAAGACCATGCCTGTCACATCCAAATCACAACGGTTACAACATTTGATAATATTCTGTGCCGAAGACACTGCGCCCGTAATCACATGCACCCGTGTTTCAAGGCGCACCCCACTCATACCCACAGGTTCACGGATGCCATCTTGCCTATCAATGAGATATTCTTGAGGAATGATGTGTAAAATCTTTTGGTCTGCTGGAATATTCATCGCTTTTGCCGCTTCCACCACACGGGCCACGTCTTCTTCGGTCACTTCGCCATTTTTAGTCGCTACTACACCATGGCTGTTGTAACCCCGAATATGGCTGCCTGCAATACCTGCATAGACTTTTTTGATTTCCACATCTGCCATCAATTCCGCTTCTTCTACTGCCAAACGAATCGACTCTACCGTACTCTCGATGTTCACCACCACACCACGCCGCAAACCACGCGAAGGGTGAGTGCCTATACCCACAATGTCCAAGCGACCATCCGAGCCTGCCTCGGCTACAATACAAGCAATTTTACTTGTGCCTATGTCTAAACCTACAATAATCTGGTTTTGTCTCGCCATTATATCACCCCCTGCATGGCTGGTCGTATAAACCAGCGTTGCGGTATACGCGCATCCATGCGCCAATAAGCACTATTCCACCGTGATTGTTCTAAAATATGCATAATACGCTGTAAATCTTGTTCAAGATTGCTCACGTGCAACTGCCATTGTTCGCCATGTCCAAAGTTCAAACGCCAACGCTGACCTTCTACAATCACTTCACTCAAAGCCGACATACGCTTTTCATCTACCTGCAACAAACGCAATAGTTTAAGCGCATGTTGCAAGTCTGCTTTGGGCAACCTCATCACAGGCAAGTCCACCGCCTCACCTGCTTTTAAAGCACGATAAGCATTCGCCTTATAATCGAGCAACATCACCGCTTGCCCTTGGCTGTCAGTCCATAATGCCAAAGGCACACGTCCCACCGCTTGCACAAACAGCCCATCAGGCAATACACGCCGCACTTCCACATCCTGAATATCAGGGATGGCGGCGAATAATTGTGTTTGCAGCACACTTGCCCTGCTTGACCAAAAATCCATATGCTCCTGCTGGCTCAAAAAGTCATCAATCTGTTGTTTTAGCCCTTGCTCTGCTTGAATCTCCCACTGGCTTACTGCCAAAGCTTGGTTTAAACGCCACATTGAAAGAATCACCACCAAGACAACGAGCGACCACAACATAGGTTGTAACCATGGACGATATATGCTGTTTGTAGCTGAAACACGGGGTGTTTTAGCTTTATTTTCATGGCGAGACTGTGCTGACGCAAATAAACTCATGCTTCACCACCTAATGCTGCTTCACGCACCATACCTACACACAAATCTGCAAAACTGATGCCCACCTGCGCTGCAGCTTTAGGTAATAAGCTGGTGTTGGTCATACCTGGAATGGTATTCACTTCCAATACCACAGGCTCTCCATCTTCGGGTACAATCAAATCTACACGCGGCGCACCCACACAGCCTAAAGTAGTCACTGCCTGCTCAGCAATATTTTGACACTGCTGCAAAACCTGATCTGGCAACCGAGCAGGACAGAAATATGCAGTTGCACCTTGGGTATATTTAGACTCAAAATCATATACACCTGATTCAGGCACAACTTCCACCACGGGTAACGCCTTACCATCCAATACCGACACCGCTACTTCAACACCCTCTACCACCTGCTCCACCAACCAAGCTTCATTCACCTGCATAGGCAACGCCAACCATGCAGCCTCATCTGCCACAGCAAACAAACCTACACTTGAGCCTTCTGCCACAGGTTTAACAAACAGCGGATAAGTCTGCGGCAAACCATCCAATATCACCGCATCTTGAGCTACCTTTATATGGGCTGCCTGCAACACCGCTTTGGTGACTTTTTTGTGCATACATAGTGCAGAAGCCGTCACCTTTGAGCCTGTATAAGGCAGCTGCATAGTCTCCAACAAACCTTGCACGCAACCATCTTCACCATAAGTGCCATGTAAGGTAATAAAAGCTACATCTGCCTTGGCTGCTTTGATTTGCTGCTGCCAAGCTTGGGTGTCTTCGCTCAACTCCAAGCCAAGCACATCCAAACCTTGGCTTTGTAAAGCTTGCAACACCGCCTGACCTGAGGCTAAAGAAATCACACGTTCAGCAGATGCACCACCCATCAACACGACAATACGTTGTGCAAGTATGCTCATAATACACAGCCTACCAAACGCACTTCATGTTCAAGTTCCACCGCAAACTTCTGCTCCACCTTATCTTTGGCTAAACGCATCAAAGTCAGCACATCTTCACAACTTGCCCCACCTTCATTGATAATGAAGTTCGCATGTACATCCGAAATACTGGCATTACCCTCACTCGCCCCTTTTAAACCCACGCTTTCAATCAAGCGTGCGGCAAAATCACCTGCTGGGTTCTTAAATACCGAACCACAGTTCGGCGAGGCTAAAGGTTGGGAAGCACTGCGCTTTTGGCGCATTTCACGCATATTCTGGCGAATACTTTCCGTATCCCCTTGCTGCAAGCTAAACCTTGCTTGGGTAATCAACGCCCCTGCTGGCAACGCCGTAAAACGGTACGCCATGTTTAAATCTTCGCCTTGTATGCTTTGGCTTTTTCCGTTGCGCTGCAACACTTCCACACTATGCAGCACATCCGAAACCTGTTGCCCAAACGCCCCTGCATTCATGGCAATACCACCACCTACATCACCAGGAACTGTTGCCATAAACTCCAAACCAGACAAGCCCAATGTCGCTGCTTTTTGTGCCAATTTACCCATGCGCATACCAGCGCCAACCACCAGCTCTAAACCATCATCTCTACACATATGCACATCACTTAAATCAAGCACCAAACCATCAATGCCACTATCGGCTATCAAAAGATTGCTACCCCTACCCAAAGGAAATGTGTGCAATGTTTGTGGAATCAGCCGCATCGCTTGCTGCATATTGGCTTCATTGCTTGGGCGAAACAACCATGTTGCAGCCCCGCCAATACCCAAGGTAGTACGCGAAGACAATGGCACATCAGCAGCCATTTTGCCCAAGTTGGAAAGTTCATCTTGCCAGCTCATCATGCTTGTTCCTCAGCCTGCATCACATCTCTTAATCGCTGCGCCATCGCCCCAATCGAACCTGCACCCATCAGCAAAACCACATGCCCTTGTTGCAGGCGCTCTAATACCCAAGCTTCTGCGGCATCCATATCCGTCATCGCTTGTGCATCTCTATGTCCACGTTTACGCATCCCATCTGCCATACATTCCGATGTCACACCTTCAATCGGCTGTTCACTTGCTGCATAAATCGGCAACAAACGCACCTGTTGTGCCGCATCAAAACAACCCAAGAAATCATCCATTAAATCCAAGGTGCGGCTGTAGCGGTGTGGCTGAAACAAGGCTGAAATCGGTTTGTCTACCCAACATGAATGCGCAGCTTGCAAGGTCGCCAAAATTTCTTTGGGATGATGTGCATAATCATCCACCAACACACCATTTTTACCCTCAAAACATTGGAATCTACGTTGAATACCCTCAAAAGTAGCAAAACCTTGACGAATTTGCTGAAACTCCAGCCCCAAATCCATCAATACCGCTACTGCTGCCAGCGCATTTTCAGCATTGTGTAAACCAGGCATAGGTAACATCATCTCTTCTGCCCTACCATCGGCAAAACCAAGGCTTAAATGTTGTTTATAACCCTCTACCCTTGCCGCTTTCAAAAATAAGTCAGCTTGAGGGCTGCTGCCATAAGTGGTGACGGGTCGATGTAAGTCATCCCGTAACAATGCCACATTGGGATGTTCATGGTGCAACACCACCCGTCCATAAAATGGTGTTAAGTTGACGAACTGTTTAAAGGCTGCAATCAGGCTATCGAAATCACCATAATAATCTAAATGTTCAGGGTCGATATTACTCACCACAGAAATGATGGGTGATAAACGTAAAAATGAACCATCACTTTCATCGGCTTCTGCCACCAACCAACGGCTTTCGCCAAGCCGTGCATTGTGGCTGGTCGACATCAATCTACCACCAATCACATATGTGGGATCTAAAGCTGCTTCTTCCATCACATGGGCAATCATGGAGGTAATGGTGGTTTTACCATGGCTACCTGCAATAGCAATACCTTGACGCATACGCATCAGCTCAGCCAACATTTCAGCCCGTGGTATCACTGGAATACCACGCTTGATGGCTGCGACAATTTCAGGGTTATCTTGGGAAACTGCCGTTGTCACCACCACCACTTGAGCATCACCCAAGTTATCGGCGTGATGCCCTACAACCACCTGCATACCTGTTTCACGCAAACGTTTCACGTTCGGGCTTTCCGCCACATCCGAGCCTTGCACGATAAAGCCTTGATTGTGCAAGACTTCAGCAATGCCACTCATGCCAATGCCGCCAATGCCTGTGAAATGAATACATTGCACCCTTGATTTCATGCTGGCACCTCACCCACAAATGTTTGCAGTACTTGAAGCTGACGTGCGCTGGCATCAACAATAGCATGGTTTTTCGCCGCTTTTGCCATGTTTTGCAACTTTTCGGCATCAAATAAGGTGTTTTTCAACTGTATTGCCAATGTTGCTGCTGTACACGTCTGTTGATCGATGATTTCCGCCGCCCCCACATCTGCCAAACTCAAAGCATTGTAGTATTGATGCTGATCTGCTGCGGAGGGTAAAGGTACAAAAAAAGCAGGCATAGCCACTGCCGCCACTTCGCCTACAGTCATCGCTCCAGAACGCGCAATCATCAAGCTGCCTTGGCTAAATAAAGCAGGCATATCATCACAATAATGGCGAACATCCGCTTGAATAGCCGCCTGCGCATACACTTCATGCACCGCATCTACTCGCCCATCACCAGCACCCACTAAATGTACCACCGAAAAGTCCAACCCCTGCTCTGCCAAAGCCACACATGCCAAAGGTACCGTTTGATTAAGGAACATCGCGCCTTGTGAACCACCCATGACCAACAAACATGGGCGTGCAGGTATTTGATAGGTCACATCTTGAATAGCTTGGCGTATCACATTGCCTGTCACCACCGTTTTTTGAGCATGCTGTGGTAAATGTTGCTGTGCCGAGGCAAAACCCAGCATCATACACCGACAAAAACGGTACAATAGGCGGTTAACCAAGCCTGGTATGGCATTTTGTTCATACAACACTACAGGAATACGCACCAACAACGCCGCAATCACCCCAGCCACACTGGCATAACCACCCACACCCACCACGACTTGCGGTTTACGCTGCAAACGCCAAGTCATCAATATACGCCACACCGCACAAGGCAGCTGCCACAACAAGACACGAATACGCTGCAACCAACCTGCACCTTGAATCGAATGCATCGCTAATAATAAGACTTCTTCACCACGTTCAGGTAATAATTTTGCTTCTAAACCACGCTCTGCACCAATGAACGAAACTTCAACATGTGACCAATGTGCACGTGCTGCATCTGCCAAGGCTAACGCAGGCATCACATGTCCACCTGTGCCGCCGCCAGCAATACAAATCAATGATGGGTTCATGGTTTCGCCCCTTCAACTATGGGATATAGGGAAGAGCGCGACGATGTTTTTTTGCGTACATTACCTTCTTGATGGCGTTGCACAGAAAACAATAAACCCACCAAAATACAACTGCCCAACAAGGCACTACCACCATAAGAAATGAAGGGCATAGGCATGCCTTTAGTCGGAATAAGCCCCATAGCTGCGCCCATATTAATCATCAAGGAAAATGCCAACAATAAAGTGCAACCCAAAGCTAAATAACGTGAAAATGCTTTGTCTGCTGCCAAAGCAATGCTTATACCTCGCCATAATAATACCGCAAAGACCATCAACAGTGCCAAGATACCCATTAACCCCAATTCTTCACCAATCACTGCCGCAATAAAGTCAGTAAAGCTCTCAGGTAAATAAAATAACTTTTGCACACCTTGCCCTAAACCTGCACCTGTTAAACCGCCTACACCAAAAGCGATTTCCGATTGCACCAGCTGATAACCGCTACCAAAACGGTCTGCCCAAGGGTCCATAAAGGTTAAAATACGCTGCAAACGGTAAGGCGCAGCAATCGCTACCACCACAATGATAGGCACAAATATCAACAGTACGCCCATTAAATGACGCATAGGCACGCCGCCCACAAACCATAAACACATACTTACCACAAACAACAACACCACATTACCAAAGTCAGGCTGCCCAAGCAGCAATGCCAACAATAAAGTCAACATGACCAACATAGGCATCAAACCATGGGCAAAATGATGTAAACGTTCAGGGAATTGGGCTAAATAATACGCCAAATACAAGATAAACACGGGTTTAACAAACTCAACAGGCTGCACACTCATGCCCAGCACAGAAAACCAACGTGTAGCCCCGTTAATTTCACTGCCCAGCAGCAATAAACCTATCAACAAAACAAAGCTTATCATCAACAATGGCATCACCAAAGCTTCCCACCATGATGGGTGAATGTTTGCCACTGCCCACATCAAAAGTAAACCTAGAGGAATATACACACACCAGCGCAAGATAATATGCCAAGGCGAACCAAAACGTACACTTGCCACATCCAAACTTGCGCTACCCACCATCATTACACTAAATAACAATAGTAGCAGCACACTGCCCAAGAGCAGGCTGTCAAAGGGTAAACGTGTGTTGGCTTTAGCCATGATTTTGTATCGCTTGCACAAAGCTTTTTCCACGTTCTGCATAATTCTTAAATTGATCTTGGCTCGCTGCAGCTGGTGACAACAAAATATCCGCTTTGCCAAACTCAAAGGCATCTTGAACAGCTTGCTCTACATTTTTGGACACCACAAATGGTACACCTGCTTGCTCCAGTAAAGCGATATAAGCTTGGGGCTGTTTGCCAATCACACAGGCAAAATCCACATGTTGTTTCACTGCATCCAACAGTCCATCTAACGCTAAACCTTTGCGCAAACCTCCACATATCCAAGTTGCTTGTTGGAATGAGGTTAAAGCGGCCAAACTGGCATCAGGATTGGTGGCTTTGGAATCATTATAACAAGCACGCTCAGCAAAGGTGCCAATATATTCTAAGCGATGCTCCAAACCCTGAAAACTCATCATCGCTTCTTCAATCACCGCCGCAGACACCCCATAGTCCGCTGCCGCTTGGGCTGCAACGGCAATGTTTTGTTGCTGATGCGTGCCTTTAAGCATCAATTTATCACAAGCAATAGACTGACGTTCGCCTTCTTGTGTCCAAAATAATGTGTTGCTTTGCTCATTTGCTGTGGCTAACAAAATGCCTGCTTGCATCATATTTGAGCGTGAATCTGCTGTAGATAATATGCCAAAACGAGCCACCAACACCCCTTTAAAGGCTAACTCGCTGCTTAACATGTCCCAGTCCAAATCAATGGGTAATAGTGCCACATCATGTATCTTCATGTGTTCAAACATACGCACTTTTGCTGCACGATAAGCTTGTTCGGAGTCATGCATGTCTGCATGGTCGGGTTGGATGTTCAACAACACTGCCCAGCTTGGGTGTAAATTTTTACTGCGCTCAAGCTGAAAGCTGGAAAGCTCCAATACCACACGGGCAGGCATATCGTTGGCCAATAAGTCCAACATAGGCACACCAATATTACCCCCAGCTTCACAGCCTTTATCCAACGTCTCCAATAATAACGCCATCATCTCAGTGACCGTGGTTTTACCATTCGTACCTGTCACTGCCAGCAGTTGCCCTGAATAGTGGCTCAAAAACTCATCCAAATCGCCATACACTGCTTTGCCCTGTTCACGCAGCGCAACCAACACAGTATGCCGCCAATCCATACCGGGGCTTACAATGATGCGATCGAAATCTTGCAGTTGCTCCACCTGCAAAGCCCCTTCGCTCAAAGGTATATCGCGCATATCTTCAGGCAGGCTTACTTTGGCTTCGTCAAAACAGGCGCAAGCAATATGCAAACGTTGCAAATGGCGTACGACAGACAAGCCTGTTTTGCCCATACCAATCACGGCAACTTTTTCGTGTATTTTAGAGGTGGATGTCATGTTATCAACGCAACTTCAAGGTGGATAATGCCACCAAAGCTAATAATAAAGCGATAATCCAAAAACGTACGATAACTTTAGGCTCAGGCCACCCTTTGAGTTCATAATGGTGATGAATCGGAGCCATGCGAAACACCCGTTTACCCGTCATCTTAAACGACACAACTTGCACCATCACCGATACCGCTTCCAAGACAAATAAACCACCTGCAATCGCCAGCAACAACTGCTGATGCACAGCACAAGCCACAAAACCAAGCGCACCACCCAATGCCAGCGCACCCACATCACCCATAAAGACTTGCGCTGGATAAGTGTTAAACCACAAGAAACCAAGACATGCTCCCACCAAAGCACCACAGAATACTGCCAACTCACCCGCACCAGGCACATAAGGAATCAACAAATATTCGGCAAAACCACTATGCCCTGCCACATACACCACAATACCCAAAGCAGCGGCGACCATGAATGTTGGAGCAACGGCCAAGCCATCCAGACCATCGGTTAAGTTCACAGCATTGGATGTGCCGACTAAAACAAAAATGACAAAGGGAATATACCAATAACCCATATCCCATTGGTAGTTTGCGATTGGGATATCAACGATAGGCGCAGTCATCTGCAACAAAGCATACGCGGCAATACCACCAATCAAAAGTTGCAAAAGTAACTTCCAGCGCCCTGCCAAACCTTTACTATTGGCATGTTTGATTTTCAAATAATCATCCAACCAACCAATAAAACCGTAACCCAAGGTCACCATCAAAGCTAACCAGATAAAAGCATTCGTCATGTCTGCCCAGAGCAGGGTGGTGAGGGTTAAGGTGGATAGAATCAACAAACCACCCATGGTTGGCGTACCCTTCTTGGCAAAGTGGCTGACAGGTCCATCATGCCGAATCGGCTGACCTTTACCTTGTTTTCTTTTCAACCAGCGAATAAATAATGGTCCAAACAGCCAAGATAATACCAAGGCCGTAATCAAGGCGTATGCCGCACGAAAAGTGATATATTGAAAAACGTTTAAGAACGAGTATTGCTCTGCCAAAGGATATAAAAAGTTATACAGCATACACACCTCGTTTGAGCATCATATCCACCACTTTATCCAAACGCATACCACGGGAACCTTTACACAATACACTGCTTTGTTGATATATATCCGCATGTTGCTGCAACCATGTTTGCAAAGCTTCAACATCGGAAAAACATACTGCACGCGGGTATTTATCCTTTAAAATTGCCATCTCTTCACCGAGCAAAAGCAGGTGTTCAATATCGGCAACATCCAAATCCCTATGGTAAACTGATGATGCCTCGCCCAACTCCAACATATCTGCCAACACTGCCACACGCACCCCCGGCAAAGCTGCCAAAGTATCCAAAGCTGCTTGCATAGACGCTGGATTGGCATTGTAACCATCATCAATCAGGGTGAAAGGTTGCTCTGCATTTGCAGGATGCACAGACATACGCCCTGGCACGGCTTGCCATGTTTGTAATAACTGCCCCATATCGGCTAAAGACCAACTTTTGCCCATCTCTGTGCCCAGTTTGAATACTGCCGTAGCCACCAATGCCATATTGGCTGCCCAATGTGCTGCTGGCAGTGTTAAATTCAAGGTATATGCTTGATTTTCATGTTTTAAAGTAAGCTTATGCCCAACAAGTGACCATCCTACATTTGTCGCATCATCCATGTTCAACGTCGGATGTGTCATCACACAACCCGCCTCTTGAAACACATCTGCCACACCTTCAGCCAGCAAACACCAGCCTTGAGGTAATAAATGTGTCATCAATTGTGCTTTTTCTTGTGCCACACCATTCAAATCACCCAAACCTTGAGCATGGGCATGGCTTAAACCCGTGATGATAGCAATATCAGGCTGCACAATTTCAGATAAACGTGCCATTTCACCTTGCTCACTGATACCACACTCAATCAAAGCTACATCTGCGGTGCTAGGTACATCCAGCAAAGTTTTGGGTACACCAATTAAATTGTTCAAGTTCGCCTTGGTCGCGGCAACGTTCACCCCTAAACCCGTCAATACATGTGCCAACATATCGCGCACTGTGGTTTTGCCATACGAACCTGTTAAAGCAATCACCCGTGTTTGCAGCAAAGACTGACGGTGTAATGTGGCGATATCACCCAAGGCTACCAAAGTGTCCGCCACTTCCAGCTGAGGGCAATCCAAAACCTGCCAATGTTGCATACCCAAAGCATCACCAATCAAAACACAGGCTTGATCTGCAACGGCTGCTGCATGTTCATGTCCATCAAAGCTAGGCCCACGTAAGGCTAAAAAAGCTGAGTTTGCGACAAATTGACGTGTATCTGTGCCTATATGTTGAATCATGCTATGCGGTGCAGCTTTGCGCCATACACCTTGGCTTGCTTGTGCCAACTCTGCTGCTGTTAAACGCATGAAGTCTCCCCCTGCGCAAAAGCAAGTGCTTGCACAATGGTTTGCTCATCACTCCAAGGACGTTTTTCTCCTTGAATCTCCATATATGTTTCATGTCCTTTGCCTGCAACCACCAACACATCATTCACCGTCAACGCTGCCACAGCTTGGGAAATAGCCAGCTTTCTATCTGCGCAAACATGTAGACGTGCAACCTCATTTTCGGCTAATCCCGCCACAACATCATCACTGATACTGCTTTGCGACTCACTGCGCGGGTTATCCGAAGTCAACCAACATACATCCGCATATTGCATGGCAACTTTGCCCATGAGAGGGCGTTTGCTTTTGTCCCTGTCCCCACCGCAACCGAAAACCAGCAATAAACGTTGTAAAGTCAACATTCTTGCGCTCATTAAACAACGCTTCAATCCTTCTGCTGTATGCGCATAATCAATGAATATCTGTTTGCCCACAGGCTGCAAACGCCCCGCAGGTGTGGTGATGTGTCCATCACATAAGCTTACAAAATCATGCGCAGAAACATCAAAAACCTGCTGCATCAACAGACGAATTGCCGCCAAGTTCTCAGCATGGAAATCTGCTGCGGGCATGGCTTTAAAATCTACGGGAACATCTGTTTTGGCATACCAAGCAATAGCATGGTTGTCCGAACACACAGTCAAAGCCTGCTGAATCAAAGGGTAGTCGGCATTGGCAACCACTTGTCCACCTGCATTCGCCACTTGTTGCACAAAACCCGCCTTACATGCCAAATATGCCTCAAAACCACCATGGTCTTCTAAGTGATCTTTGCCTATGGTTGTCCAAATCGCTGCGGTGAAGGGTAAACCTGCAATACGCTGCTGGGCAATGCCATGCGATGACACTTCCAAGACCAGTGCACCAATATTTTCACGCATCGCTAAGGCAAATAAGCTATGCAAGGTCAACAACGAAGGCGTGGTATTGCCTAAATCTTCAATATCATCAGCAGTACGTTGTAAACCCAGTGTGCCGCAAGACCACGCTGAACCCAGATGCAATGCCAAGACCTCGCGCAACATCCATGCCGTACTCGTTTTGCCGTCTGTGCCTGTAATGCCAATGCATGGCATGCTGCTGTTTTCAGTTTCAAACCAGCGGCGCAAACATATCGCCAAGGCATCCATATCGGTCAAAGACACATGTGGCAATGATGTAGGCACGGTATTAGCCACGAATATCACTGCTGCTGCCCCAGCTTGTTCAGCTTGTTGCACCAATAATCCAACATCTTCAGCACGCGGCAAACATAAAAAGGCATCGCCAATTTGAAGCTGACGTGTATCATCGGACAAACCCGAAATCAGCAGCTCATCCACTTCGCTATCCAGCAAGCCTGCAACCAATGTAGATAATGGTTTCGCCTGCATCTGAATACATAACTTATTCATGCAGCCACACCTCAAGCCCATCCCCTGCTTCAAGTAAAGCAAGGTTCATAGGTTGATGTTTGGCAACCCAACCTGAGCCATGTACATGCAACTGCACATCTTGGCTCAAGGCAAAGCGACGCACTTCGCGCAAGGATAAACCAAGCAAATCATGGATTGGCAGCACCGCTTCCTGCTGCTCTGCGCTGACCGTTTGCACAGCCCATACATCTTGTTCTAATGCGGGTAAAGTTGGTGCTACACCCAATAAAGGCAAACTTGCCGCTGCAATTTCCCTGAAAATAGGCGCTGCTGTGGTGCCGCCATAAATGCTGCTCTTGGGTTCATCCAACACCACCACAATGACCAGCTCAGGCTGCTCTGCAGGCACTAAACCTGCAAACACCGCCGTGAATTTATCCGCAGAATAGCCACCTTTCCCATCTGGTTTTTGGGCTGTGCCCGTTTTACCAGCAACCGTATAACCTTCAGGCACGGCTTTGCGTCCTGTGCCGCCAACTTTAGTCGCATCAGCAAGCATATTTAATACTTCATTAGCCACCTGTTCAGAAACGACACGCCGCGAAGCTTTAGGCACTGTTTCTTGCACCAAATGCGGCGGATTATACACGCCCTTATTGGCAAAAATAGAAAATGCCGTTGCCAACTGCAACGGTGTCACTGCAATGCCTTGTCCAAACGCAATATTCGCGACTTCCACAGGGCCCCATGATTGTAATGGTGGTAAAATACCTGCTGATTCACCGCTTAAACCTACGCCTGTTTTTGCCCGGAAACCCACGTCATCTAACAAACGGTTTAAATCATCTTTTCCCACATCCAAAGCCAGCTTTGCCGCCCCAATATTACTTGAAACCACCAATAGTTTACGCAAATCTATCCAGCCTTCAGGATGATCATCATGGATGGTAGAATTCGCGACCTTAAAATGTCCATTTTCGCAATAAATCAAAGAATCCATCGTCCAGCGCCCTGTGCTTAAGGCAGCTGCAACCGTAAAAGGTTTTAAAACTGAACCTGGCTCAAACACATCAGTGACAACACGATTGCGCCAATCTTGAGCGCGGTATTTAGTGAACGCATTCGGATTAAAACCAGGCCAGCTGGTCATTGCCAACACTGCCCCTGTATGTGGGTTCATCACCACCACCGAGCCGCCTTTTGCCCCTGTTTTAGCCACGCCGCTAACAAGTGCGGCATAAGCAATGCTTTGTATACCCACATCCAAATTCAAAGCCAATACTTCGCCCTGAATCGGCTTTTTCAACCAATGGCCACCTGGTAGATAATGTCCATTGGCGGCACGTTGCATTTGCAAACGCCCTGCTTCGCCAGACAAATGTTGGTTGTAAGATAACTCTAAACCCTCTAAACCACGGTTATCCACACCCACAAAACCCAACAAATGCCCCGTTTCAGGGCCAAAGGGGTGATAACGGCGCCATTCTTTCTCCATACGAATGCCTGGTAAGTTCAAAGCTTGCACTTGGGCTGAAATATCTGGTGCAACTTGACGGGCCAACCAGAGAAACCCCTGACGTTTGGCCACACGTTGCTGCAATGTATCCACAGGTATATCCAAAATGGTCGATAAGGCTACCAAGTCAGCCGTTTGCAGCTCAGCACCAATCGCAGCAATCGATGCTACCTCCACACTTTCTGAAAGCACCCTGCCTTGCACATCGACAATCAGCCCGCGTGGCGCACTAACATCATGTTGTCGAATACGTTGATTCTCTGCTTTTTCACTCAAGCTTGCCGCTTGCAACCATTGCAAGTCCACAGCCCGAATCACCATCAATAATAAACCCAACACCACCAAACCACACACCACTTCAAGGCGGCGGCGCTCTAAGCTTTGCACTGTCGGTTGCGCAGTAGTTCGGCGACTCATGGACGCACCACCTGACTTGGACGTGGCTTTTGCATACCCAAGTTTTCTCTCGCCAAACGGCGCAAAGTATCAGGACGCATCAAGCTGGTTAACTCCAAACGTAAACCCTGCACAGACGCCAGCAATAGCTGCCTCTCTGCTTGAAGCATGGAAGTTGAGTGCGCTACCTGCCCTCGCACATGTGCCAGCCAAACTTGCCCTAAACCGATAACAAATATCGCCGTGACTAGCAAGAAAAGCTTTGCCTTGAATGATTTCAACATGTCACATCCAGCTTTTCAGCCACCCGCAACATCGCCGAACGGCTACGCGGGTTTGCCTCTAATTCAGCCTCTGTGGCACGCACAGGTTTCTTCTGCAACCAACGCATGCTTGGTTTTTTTCCACAAGCACACATCGGAAACGCTGGCGGACAAATGCAACCCCGCACTTCTTTCTCAATTAAATCACGCACCCGTCTATCTTCGCCTGAATGAAAAGAAATCACTGCCAAACGTCCACCTGTTTTCAACAGACCCATAGCTGCTTGAATCGCTGTATCAATTTGATTCATTTCATCATTTACCCAAATACGCAAAGCTTGAAAGGTTCGGGTTGCTGGATGGGTATTGCCATGGCGCATCTTTTTAGGCGTGGCATGAAAACATACATTCTCTAAATCTCGTGTGCTGTTTAAAGCAGACTTCTTCACCTGCTCTAATATGCCGCGTGCAATGCG
>JAUZQU010000139.1 GCA_030950835.1 Mariprofundaceae bacterium
AAGACATGGCTTAAACGCATGGATAAAACCGAGCTGTTGCCGCTGGTTGATTTGTATTATGTGCAACGTTTCCATGCGCAAGGTTTAAGCCGTCGCCAAGCGTTAGAATTGACTGAAAAAAGTCGTTTTTACAGCTTGAAAATACAAGCCAATTCAAAGCAAACTTAATTTCTCGCTGCTCAAAGTAGATTTGTTGTTATAATGCGTCACCCTTGTGATCAAACGAGGGTTTGAAGCAGTTATTGCAAGAGGTCATCATGAGTTTTGAAGAAGAAATCCAAAAACGCCGCACATTTGGCATCATTTCGCATCCTGATGCGGGTAAAACGACCTTAACTGAGAAATTATTGCTCTTTGGTGGTGCGATTCAAATGGCTGGGGCAGTGAAATCGCGTAAAACAAGTCGCCATGCTACTTCAGATTGGATGAAAATTGAGCAAGAGCGTGGCATTTCAGTGGCATCATCGGTGATGAAATTTAATTATGCGGTAGATGGTGCTGAATATGAAATCAACTTGCTGGACACCCCTGGTCACCAAGATTTCTCGGAAGATACTTATCGTGTTTTAACCGCTGTGGACTCTGCCATGATGGTGATTGATTCGGCGAAAGGTGTAGAGCTGCAAACGCAAAAGTTGATGGAAGTATGCCGTATGCGCAATACACCCATCATTACATTCATCAATAAAATGGATAGGGAAGGGCAAGAACCCCTTGATTTAATGGCGGATATTGAAGAAAAGTTGCAAATTGAATGTGCGCCACTTTCATGGCCTATTGGTATGGGCAAGGCATTTAAAGGGGTTTATAATCTGTATAAAAAGCAGCTGCACTTATTCTCTGCTGGTGGTGATGATTTAGCAGACGCTGTGGCGATTGATGATTTGTCGGATGCGAAACTGGATGAACTGTTGGGTTCACAAGCCGATGAATTACGCGAAGAAGTAGCGCTTTTAGAAGGTGCTGCGAACCCTTTTGATTTGGCTGAGTTCCTGAAAGGTAGCCAAACACCTGTGTTTTTTGGTTCTGCGGTGAACAACTTTGGCGTGCGTGAGTTGTTGGATGCTTTTGTGGAGTTTTCACCTGCACCATCGGCAAGAGCTGCGGTAGAACGTGTGGTAGAGCCCACGGAAAAGGACTTTTCGGCGTTTTGTTTCAAAATCCAAGCCAATATGGATCCACAACATCGTGATAGAATTGCTTTTTTCCGCATGTGTTCAGGTCGGTTTAGCAAGGGTATGACCGTTCGCCATCATCGCTTGGAAAAGAATATTAAAGTACCCAATGCGACGATTTTTATGGCGCAAGACAGGGCGCATGTGGAAGAAGCCTATGCAGGTGATATTATTGGCATACATAACCATGGCACGATTCGTATCGGGGATACTTTCACCAGCAAAGAAGTGTTGAAATTTACAGGTGTACCCAACTTTGCGCCTGAAATGTTCCGCCGTATTCGATTGAACGACCCTTTGAAACGCAAACAACTGCACAAAGGTCTGATTCAGCTCTCGGAAGAGGGTGCGGTGCAAGTTTTTCGTACTTTTTTAGGTGGCGATTATATTCTTGGTGCTGTGGGTGTGTTGCAGTTTGAAGTGACTGTAGAACGCTTGAAATCGGAGTATAAAGTTGATGCAGATTATGTGGCTACAGATTTTAAGGTGGCGCGTTGGGTGACTTGCGAAGACGATAAAAAGATGGCGGAATTTAAACGTTTATTTGATGCGAACTTGGCTGAAGATGGGGATGGTTTTTTGACCTATTTAGCACCAAGTGCGTGGAAATTGGGTTACACTGAAGAACAATGGCCGGATGTAACTTTTCATAAAACACGAGAACAGATTTAAGCATAGAATTGAAGGTAAAAATGAAAAATATGAACATGATTACGCAAATTGCAGCTGAATTACAAGTCAAACCGCAGCAAATTAAGGCTGCTGTAGCTTTGATGGATGAAGGGGCGACCGTACCTTTTATTGCGCGTTACCGTAAAGAAGTGACGGCTGGTTTGGATGATATTCAGCTTAGGGCTTTGGAAAAACGCCTGCATTACTTGCGGGACTTTGAGGCGCGAAAAACAAGTATTCTGAATAGCATCAAAAAGCAGGACTTGCTTACAGCAGCTTTAGAACAAAGTATTTTGGCTACAGAAACACTGGCACACTTAGAAGATTTGTATTTACCTTACAAACCCAAACGGCGCAGCAAAGCGACAGCCGCCAGAGAAGCAGGACTTGAGCCTTTGGCGATGGACTTGTTGGCAAATATGCAGCATGACCCTGAGCAGCAAGCGCAAGCTTATTTGAATGCTGAGGCGGGTATTGATGATGTGCCAGCAGCATTGTTGGGCGCACAAGAGATTCTTATGGATGTGTTTGCGGTGGATGCAGCGTTATTATCCAAACTGCGTCGTGATTTGTACAAAACAGCAACTGTGACTAGCCAAGTCGTGAAAAAGAAACAAGATGAAGCAGAGAAATTCGAAGATTATTTCTCCTATGAAGAGCTATTGAAAAAAATACCTTCACACCGTGCTTTGGCATTGTTTCGAGGGCAACAAGCGGGATTTTTACGGGTGAAAATGGTGGAAAATAGGCAAGAAGATAACACTGCTTTTTGTGCTACCATCGCTAGACATTTTAACATTGTTGAGCAACAACAAGCCGCTTATGACTTTCTGTCGCAAAGTGTGGGTTTAGCTTGGAAAAAAATCTTGAAACGTTTCCAAACTGACTTTTTTCAGCAATTACGCGACAATGCAGAAGCAGAATCGATTCAAGTGTTTGGAGCAAACTTGCGCGATTTGATGTTGGCAGCACCAGCAGGTCAACGGGCAACTTTGGGCTTGGACCCAGGTATACGTACAGGTGTTAAAGTGGCAGTGGTGGATCAGCATGGTCAGCTGTTGGATACCACTGTGATTTACCCGTTCCAGCCTAAAAATAGATGGCAGGAATCGATTGCAGCTTTGGCAGTGTTGGCGGATAAATATAAATTTGAACTGGTGGCGATAGGTAATGGTACGGGTTCACGCGAGACAGAAAAGCTGGTGGCAGAGTTGATCGAGAAGTTCCCTAACTTTAAGCTGACTTCGGTGGTGGTATCTGAAGCTGGGGCTTCGGTGTATTCCGCTTCTGAGTTGGCATCTTTGGAATTTCCTGATGTGGATGTGGCATTAAGGGGGGCGGTTTCGATTGCTCGGCGTTTGCAAGACCCTTTGGCAGAGTTGGTGAAAATTGAGCCTAAAGCCATTGGTGTTGGTCAATATCAACATGATGTGAATCAGACTTTTTTGGATGATGCTTTGGTGCGCGTGGTGGAAGATTGTGTGAACCATGTGGGTGTGGATGTGAACACGGCATCGGTAGAGCTGTTGAGTTATGTCTCGGGTTTGAACAAAAAGGTGGCGGCTCAAATTGTCGCGCAGCGTGATGTGTTGGGCGCATTTTCTAGCCGTCAACAACTACAAGATGTGAAAGGTTTAGGTCCGAAAAGCTTTGAGCAGGCGGCTGGTTTTTTGCGTATTTTGAATGGGGATAACCCTTTGGATGCATCGGCTGTTCATCCTGAATCGTATGTGTTGGTGCAGAAAATATTACAAGATTTGACGATGCCTTTGGCTAAAGTAATGGAGAAACCAGCTTTATTGGCTGATATTCAGGTCAAAAATTATGTGGATGGTCAATTTGGTGTACAAACCATCAAGGATGTCTTGCTGGAGCTGGAAAAACCAGGGCGCGACCCAAGACCATCGTTTAAAACGGCAAAGTTTAAGTCGGGTGTACATGAAGTGCATGATTTGCGTCAAGGTATGATGCTTGAAGGCGTGGTGAGTAATGTTACCAACTTTGGCGCCTTTGTGGATGTGGGTGTGCATCAAGATGGTTTGGTACATATTTCTGCTTTGGCTGATTTGTTTGTGGATGATCCGCGTAAGGTGGTCAAAGCAGGGCAGGTGGTGCAGGTGAAGGTGTTGGATGTGGACGTGAAACGTAAACGTATTTCACTGACCATGCGTTTAACAGATGAGCTTCCTCTGGCTGTAAAAGCCCAATCAGGCGATAAAAAGGCAACAGCAAAAGGCAAACAAGCTGCACCGCAAAAACGTGGGCAGTCACGTCAGAAATCAGCAAAACGTGATGTTGGGAAAGCACCAGCAGACAGTGCTTTGGCAGCGGCTTTTGCCAAAGCCTTGGCAAAATAAAGGGGGGAATCATGGCAAATGTGCAACAAAAAGACGGTTTCAGACACTTTAATGGGGTAGATGGTGTTATAGACCACCTTGATAGGGCATTGAATAGTGTATTTTGTAGCCAAAGCAGCACAAGGGTTTACCCAGCAGAAGATATGCCAGACGACAACCTTGATCACGCCGAAAAAAAACATGTCGCAGCTTTGATGCGGGTGAATCATGCGGGTGAAATTGCAGCGCAAGCTTTGTATCATGGGCAAAGTATCACGGCGCGTGATGCCAGTTTAAAAGATGAGTTACACCACGCATCCTTGGAAGAAAGTGAACATTTGAATTGGTGCCGCAGACGTTTACAAGAGTTGGATGCCAAACCATCCGCCTTAGATCCATTATGGTATGCAGGTTCGTTTGCGATTGGCGTGGCTGCGGGTGTGGTAGGGGATAGATGGAACTTGGGTTTCTTGGCGGAAACAGAACATCAAGTGGTGCGCCACTTGGAGTCACATTTAGAACAATTACCAGCACAAGATGCGCGTAGCAGAGCTATTGTTGGACAAATGAAACAAGATGAGCAGGCACATGCAGAGTTGGCAGAGTCGTTAGGGGCAGCGGATTTGCCGAAAGTTGTGCAAGGTTTGATGAAGTTGAGTTCGCAAGTGATGACCACACTGGCGCATAAGGTCTAAGGCATTTTTTTAATGGCTTTGGACACCAACTTTGATGATTTAGCGACACACTTTAAACAACGTATTTACGGTAGCCGTAAAGGGGCAATTCGTTTGGCAGTATTGTGGCGTGATTTGTTGCAAAACTTACCCCTTGAACAAGAAAAACCACTGCGTATTTTAGATATCGGTGCAGGTTTGGCACAGCTGGACTTGAAATTGGCAGATTTAGGGCATCAAGTGTGTATCAATGATTTGTCAGCAAAGATGTTGGCATTGGCAAAAGAGCAAGCTGAAGGCAAAAGTTTTGCCAAGCAGTTGACGTGGCAACATGGCGCTTTTCAAGATTTAGAACCCTGCCATGACTACGATGTGGTGATGGCACATGCGGTGTTAGAATGGTTGGCTGAACCTGAAACATTGATAGCCAAGTTAGGTGATTTTCTGCAACAGAATGGTGTGGTTTCACTGATGTTTTATAATTTTGATGCCTTGTTGTTCCATAATCTGCTGCGTGGCAACTTCAATAAAATTCAAAACAATGATTTTGCAGGCATGCAAGGCGGACTCACCCCGCCTAAACCTCTAAAATTGGCGTGGGTAGAACAAACGCTACAACAGCATGGTTTTGAAGTGTTTTATCAAAGTGGTATTCGAGTATTTAGTGATTATGTGGGTGTTCGCCGTGGTGGCAATGATGATGATGCGGCAGTATTGGATATGGAGTTACAATATTCCAATCAGCAACCTTACGTGCAGATGGGCAGGTATGTACACTATATGTGCAAACGAAAGTAGGTGTGTAGCTTGTAGAAGCTATCGTTCCCTGTAGTAATTCAAGCCTAAGCTAATTTTTATTGAACTACATTTACTTGCCCCCCCCCCCCCCCGAAATGTTAGTTTTGTGCTACTTTAAAGGAGGTAAGATATGATATTACGTGGTTTATGGATTGCTATAGTCTTAGCAATGTTAGGTGGTTGTGGTGCTGGAGGAGCGAAATTTAGTGGTCTTGAACAAATCGCAGATAACTCGGCACAAGTATATATTTACAGACCTTCATCATTTATACAATCAGCAAATTATCCAGATTTGGCTTTGGATGGTCAAGAGATTGGACAATTAAAAAATGGTGGTTATTTAAGGTTTACAGTGCCTGCTGGAGAGCATAATCTTAGTGTGACAGGTAACGTGATGATGTGGATTCATCGAGATAGAAACGTTCCGTTAAAGTTAGAAGCAGGTAAAACATACTTTTATAAACTTACAGTTACCCTTAATAACTCTTCTACAGGCGGGGTGAACATTGGTTTTGGTCAATCGCATGGTTATGGTTTTTATCAAATCAAGGATGAAAAAGAAGCACTTGCTGTCTAACGTCATTTACTTTGTCCGGTCGGCGACAATTAACTTGTCCGGTTTTAGTCAGTGCAAAATTAAATTTCATTTTTAGCTCCTTTTTGGATTATGTGTTGTTAGATTGGGCGTAGCGCTTGCGGAAGCTTTCGGCTTGAATGTCGATGATGATGCTGTGGTGTACCAAACGATCTACCGCCGCGACCGTCATAGCGCTGTCGGCGAAGATGTGTTCCCACTGAGAGAAGGGCTGGTT
>JAUZQU010000014.1 GCA_030950835.1 Mariprofundaceae bacterium
AGACCAGACCCCTTTTGTGCCGCAACCTTGCCAGTTTTTACCAGCCTTTGAAGATCAGCTCGTTCTTGCTCGCTTAAACGAACTACATAAATACGTTTTCCCAAATGCAAAAGGGGTCAGAGCCCTTAAAAGAAAGGGTAAGTTCTCCCATCATTTCTTTGCCATCAAAGAAACGAAGCAAAGAAACGAAGCAAAGAAACTGCCCAAATGATTTGCTGTTCCCTTCGCTTAGCCTGTCAAAATGGGGCGAAAACGATTTTCGCTAACCCCTTTTTGCCAAGCACGCTACGGCGCAAATCAGCAGGGGGGGGGTACTGATGCTGCTTACGCTCATTTCGGATTTTATCGGGGACAGTATACTATTTAATTGGTTTTCCTTCGTTGTGGGTGTCAAAGCGGGGTGAATCAGTAAGGGGGAAGGGTTGTGACATGGGTTGCGCATTTCTTCGTGACTTTATGGTACAAAAGGCATCACGATGTCAGTATATTATGGGCAGGGATTGACGCATTGATTGACAGCAGCAGCCTAGCTTTTAGCTTTACCCTTTTGATATATTGTTGTTGAGGACGTTGACCCATGCAGATGACTGGCGCTGATATTTTTGTAGAATGTTTAAAACGGGAAGCTGTGGAAGTCATCTTTGGTTATCCGGGTGGCGCTGTGTTGCCCATTTATGATGCTATTTTTCGCCAAGATACCTTCCGCCATATTTTAGTGCGCCATGAGCAAGCTGCATTACACGCTGCGAATGGTTATGCCCGTGTTTCGGGGAAATGTGGTGTTTCTTTGGTGACATCAGGGCCAGGGGCGACCAATGCGGTGACTGGTTTGGCGGATTCGAATGCAGATTCGATTCCCAACGTGTGTTTTACAGGGCAAGTGCCCACAGCACTGATTGGTACGGACGCTTTTCAAGAAGCTGATGTCATCGGCATTACGCGCTCGGCAACCAAACATAACTTTTTGGTCAAAAATGTAGAAGATTTGGCACTGATTATTCGTCAAGCGTTTCATATTGCGACTACGGGTCGCCCTGGTTCGGTATTGGTGGATATTCCTAAAGATGTGAGCAATGCCAGCTGTGAATTTGTCTGGCCTGAGTCGGTGGAGATGCGCTCATATCATCCTGTGCGCAAAGGGCATGCTGGGCAGGTGAGAAAAGCGATGAAAGCGATGTTGGCTGCCAAACGTCCTATGTTTTATTCGGGTGGTGGCATTATGAATGCCTTGGGTTCGGCGGAGCTGCTGACCAAGCTTTGCCATCAGTTGCATGTGCCTGTTACCAATACCCTGATGGGTTTGGGTGGCATCCCTTGTGATGATGAACATTTTGTGGGCATGCTGGGTATGCACGGCACTTATGAAGCCAATATGGCAGTGTCCCATTGTGATTTGCTGGTCTCTATTGGGGCGCGTTTTGATGATAGGGTGACGGGTCGTTTGAATGCTTTTGCGCCCGATGCCAAAATCATTCATATTGATGTTGACCCGACATCAGTGTCGAAGAATGTACATGCGGACTTGCCGATTGTGGGTGATGTGGGTGTGGTATTGCAACAACTATTGGATGAATATGACCATCAAAAACAACAGCCAGATGCTGAAGCGCTTAAATTATGGTGGCAACAAATTGATGAATGGCGCGCCGTAGACTCTTTGGGTTATACACAAGATGAGAATGAAGCGATTAAACCGCAATTGGTGATTCAAAAGGTACATGAAGTGACCAATGGTGATGCTATTGTGACTACAGATGTTGGGCAACATCAGATGTGGGCGGCTCAATATTATGGCATGAAAAAGCCGCATAGGTTTTTAACTTCGGGTGGTTTAGGCACGATGGGTTATGGTTTACCTGCTGCTTTGGGTGCGCAAATGGGTGCGCCAGATGAAAAAGTGGTGGTGTTTACAGGTGATGCTTCTATTCAGATGTGTATTCAAGAGTTGGCAACCTTGTTTCAATACCAACAACCGATTGTGATTATTCTATTGAACAATGCTTATATGGGCATGGTGAGACAATGGCAGGAGATGTTCCATGAATCACGTTTCTCGCACTCATACTTTGATGCCTTACCTGATTTTGTGAAGCTTGCCGAAGCTTATGGTGGGATAGGCATGCGGGTGGAGAAAGTGAACGAATTGGATGATGTGTTGAAAGCAGCTTTTGCAGTTGAAGATAAGTTTGTTTTTGTCGATATTGCGGTGGCAAAAGAAGAAAATGTGTTCCCAATGGTGCCAGCGGGCGCAGCCTTGAATGAGATGGTGTTATCATGAGACATACGATTACAATTTTAGTGGAAAATGAGTTTGGTGTATTAACCCGTATCGCAGGGTTATTTTCTGCGCGTGGTTACAACATCGAAAGCCTGAATGTGGCTGCAACACTGGATGCAACGGTCAGCCGTTTGACGTTGGTGACCCGTGGCGATGATAAAGTGGTTGAACAAATCAAAAAACAACTGAACAAACTCATTCCTGTGATTAAAGTCGAAGATATTTCACATCTTGTGCATTTAGAACGTGAAATGTTGTTGGTGAAAGTCAAAGATGATGATGGTTTGGCAAATATGGTGACAGCTTCAGGGGCAGAAGTGATTGATCATGAGTCGGGTGACTATTTGATTGCTGAGCTGACAGGTAAAACGGATGCAGTGGATGCATTTTTAGCCAAATTACATGATTATAATCATCATATCATTGAAATTACGCGCACAGGCCCTGTGGGTATGCAACGTGGTAAACAGGGTTTTGTGATTTAATGCCAAACCCAACGGCTAAAATCTTAGATGGGAAAGCACTGGCAGCGCAGTTTAAAGAAGATATGCAGCAGGAAGTGCAACATTTGGTTGCTAGTTATGGGCGTGCGCCTGGTTTGGCAGTGATTATTGTAGGGGATGACCCTGCCTCACATGTGTATGTAAAAAACAAAAAAATTGCTTGTGAGAAAGTGGGTATCAAGTCTTTTTCTCATGAACTCGCCCATACCACCACCCAAGAACATTTACTTGGTTTGCTTGCGGAATTGAATCGTAATCCCAAAGTGGATGGTATTTTGGTACAACTGCCTCTGCCCGCACATATAGATGCAGATTATGTGTTAAAAGCCATTGCTTCGCATAAAGATGTGGATGGTTTTCACCCTTATAATGTCGGTTGTTTGGCAGTGCGTCAGCCTGAACTTCGCTCTTGTACACCTTATGGTTGCATGAAATTGCTTGAGACTACGGGTGTTGATTTGCATGGCAAAGAAGCAGTGATTGTGGGTGCATCGAATATTGTGGGTCGCCCTATGGCTTTGGAATTGTTGCTAGCTGGGGTGACGGTAACCATCGCACATAGGTTTACAGAAAACTTACAAGCACATGTTGAAAGAGCAGATATTGTGGTTGCAGCAGCAGGCAAACAAGGCTTGGTTCAAGGCTCATGGATTAAACAAGGGGCGATTGTGATTGATGTGGGTATTCACCGTTTAGAAGATGGTACGCTAACGGGGGATGTGGATTTTGCCGAAGCATCTAAACGCGCTGCTTGGATTACACCCGTGCCAGGTGGTGTTGGCCCTATGACCATCACCATGTTGTTGGCAAATACCATTCAAGCTTTCAGAACCCATGTCGGAGATGAAAGCACTGCCTAAAAAAGGGTCAACTGCGAAAACCCCAACATTTGAATTTTAAAGTTGATGTTTTCAAAGGCTTCAAAAGAGAGCCGTTTAAAAATAGCCCGTCTTTTGAACGTCCTAAAACGTATTTAAAGTTGAACCAACTTTTGGAAACCACGGTGCATTTCTGGATTACCGACCAATACATCGCCGCGCTCTAAATCAATGCTTTCACCGCTTAAACCCGTGGCAATGCCACCTGCTTCTTGAACCAATAAAATGCCAGCGGCGATGTCCCAAGGTTTGAGCCCTGCTTCCCAATAGGCATCTATGCGACCAGCAGCGACATAAGCCAAGTCTAAAGCTGCCGAACCACCACGCCTATAACCATCAGCATGACGCATACAGCTATCCATGCGGCCTTGAAAATCATCAAGTAAATCACGGCGATAAGGTGGTAAACCAGAGGCAAACAAGGCATTTTTAACTTCTTGGCAAGCGCTCACCCGCAAACGGCGGCGGTTTAAAAATGCACCACCACCATTTTTGGCTTCAAAGGTCTCATTACGCATAGGGTCGTGTACAACGGCCAACAAAGGTTTGCCTTTTTGCCATGCTGAAATGGAGACTGCAAAATGGGGGTAACCATGGATGAAGTTGGTGGTGCCATCCAAAGGGTCGATATACCATTGAATATCGGCATCAGGATTTTTGCGCTCAGATTCTTCAGCAACAATACCGTGGTCGGGGTAATGTTTGCGAATCTCTTGGAGGATCATGGCTTCTGCAGCTTGATCGACTTCGGTGACAAAATCACGATCTTGTTTTTGTTTGACGCTGTATGAGTCAGCATTTTCATAATGACGTTGAATCATATCACCAGCACGACGTGCAGCACGAACAGCAACAAATAACATATTAAAAACCTCGGATTAGTCTGGGTCAGTCAAAAAGGTGCGCAGCTTAACAGACTGCCACAGCAGGTCACTTCAAATGTGCTTGCAAGTAGCGACCTGTCCAAGATTGTGGACATTTAGCTACTGTTTCAGGGGTGCCTGCAACCACAATCTGTCCGCCTTTATCGCCGCCTTCTGGACCCATATCAATCAGCCAGTCGGCTGTTTTAATGACATCCAAGTTATGCTCAATGACAATCACGGTATTACCCCTATCAACTAAGGCGTGTAAGACATCCAAGAGTTTGGCGACATCTGCGAAATGTAAACCTGTGGTGGGTTCATCGAGGATGTATAAGGTATCTCCTGTGGCTTTGCGGGCGAGTTCTTTGGCGAGTTTGATGCGTTGGGCTTCACCACCAGAAAGGGTAGTTGCAGCTTGCCCCAAACGAATATAACCCAGCCCAACTTGCTGCAAGGTATTGAGGCGTTTTTTGAGGCTAGGTACGGCATCGAAGAATTCTGCACCCTCATCAACAGTGAGGCTTAATACTTCATCAATGGTTTTGCCTTTATAACGTACATCCAAGGTTTCACGGTTGTAACGTTTGCCAGCGCAGGTTTCACAACTGACATACACATCAGGTAAAAAGTGCATTTCAACCTTAATCAAACCATCACCTTGGCAAGCTTCGCAGCGTCCACCTTTGACATTAAAGCTGAAACGCCCTGCTTTATAACCACGCGACCGCGATTCGGGAACAGCGGCAAACAATTCACGGATAGGGGTGAAAATGCCCGTGTAAGTGGCAGGGTTAGAGCGCGGAGTGCGTCCGATGGGGCTTTGGTCGATGTCGATGATTTTATCGAGGATTTGTTCGCCAAACATGGCGGTATGGCTGCCAATACGCTCGGTTTTTAAACCTTTGGCATGGGCAAAAGCGCGGTATAAGGTGTCCAAAGTCAGGGTGGATTTACCTGAGCCTGAAACACCGGTGACACAGGTAAAGCGGGCAATAGGAAATTCAGCACTGACATCTTGTAAGTTGTGTTCGGTCGCACCTATGATGCCTAACATGGGGTGTTTCTTAGGCACAGGGCGGCGTTTGGGCACTTGAATGCACTTTCTACCCGATAAATAGTCTGCGGTGAGGCTGTCTGCAGCTAAAATATCGCTTAAACTGCCTTGGGCGACAATTTCACCACCATGTTCACCAGCAAGTGGACCCATATCCACGATAAAATCAGCATGACGAATGGCATCTTCATCATGTTCGACTACGACCACGGTATTGCCTAAATCACGCAGCCGTTTGAGTGTGGCTAACAACCTATCATTATCACGTTGATGTAAACCAATGGATGGCTCATCTAAAATATACAACACACCCACCAATGCCGAGCCGATTTGTGTTGCCAAACGAATACGCTGCGCTTCACCACCCGATAAAGTGCCTGAAGTACGGCTCAAACTTAAATAATCCAAACCCACTTCAAGCATAAAACCCAAACGGGCATCAATTTCTTCAAGAATTTTCTCAGCGATATGTTGATCTTGCGGGTTCAAGCTGAGTTGAGTGATCCATGTTTGGGCTTCGCGTAGGGGTAAGTTGCAGACGGTGGGCAGGGATAGATTGCCCAATAAAACATGGCGGGCGGCGGTGTTCAGGCGAGAGCCTTCACATTTGGGACAGTCGATGGCGTTGATATATTGGCTTAACTCTTCACGCACATCTTCAGAACTGGTTTCTTTATAACGGCGCTCAAGGTTAGGAATCACACCTTCAAAAGGGCGGCTGACGGTACGCGCTTGGCTGGCAGTTTCAAAGATAAACGCTACCTTTTTGCGCCCCGTGCCATATAAAACCGCTTTTCTGGCTTCTTTGCTGAGTTGAGCAAAGGGGGTAAACATGTCGGCACCTGCAAATTTAGCAACGGCTTCAATGGTTTGGCGATACATGAATGTTTCACGCCCTCCCCAAGGGGCAATTGCACCTGCATCTAGGGTTAATGTTTCATCGGGCACGACCAATGCAGGGTCAAAAATGGTTTGCCGACCAATGCCATCACATTGGCTACATGCACCAGCGGGGCTGTTGAAAGAAAATAAACGGGGTTCGATTTCGGGGTAGGAAATACCACAACTGGCACAGGCGCATTTTTCGGAAAACAGTCGTTCATCTTTGCCAATCAGCGCAATCAACATACCTTCACCATAACGTAAGGCAGTTTCCACGGAGTCTGCCAAGCGTGTGCGCATGCCATCGCGGATGACCAACCTATCAATGACCAATTCGATGTTGTGTTTGAATGTTTTGGCTAAGGCAGGCACATCTTCAACTGCCAACACCTCGCCATCAATACGAATACGCACAAAACCATCTTTGGTCGCTTGTTCAAGCTCTTTTTTGAACTCGCCTTTTTTGTTGCGGGCAATCGGGGCAAGCAGTTGGATTTTAGTGCCGACATCCAAGGCTGCGAGTTGGTCAATAATCAGGCTGGCAGGTTGTGAACTGATGCTTTTCCCACATTGATAACAAAAGGGTTTACCCACACGGGCAAACAATAGACGTAGATAATCGTAGACTTCAGTAATCGTGCCTACAGTGGAACGCGGGTTGCGGCTGGTGGTTTTTTGCTCGATGGAAATAGCAGGCGATAAACCTTCAATACTATCCACATCAGGCCGCTCCATGATGCCCAAGAATTGTCGTGCGTAAGCGGATAAAGACTCGACATAACGGCGTTGTCCTTCGGCATAAAGGGTATCAAAAGCAAGGGACGACTTGCCTGAGCCTGACACACCTGTGATGACAGTGAGTTGTTCGCGCGGAATATCAAGGCTGATGTTTTTCAGATTGTGGACTCTTGCGCCTTGTACGCGGATGTTGGAGTGTTGTTTCATCGTGGCTACTTTAGGCGAAATGACAAATATAATCCAAATATTGCGAAACTTGGATATCAAATCCGCTATGCGCAGACACAGCAAAAGACTGCCCTGCTTGATAGTCATCCCATGCTTGGCAACCATCAAGGCGGACACGGCACGCACCTGCCAAGACCTCCATAATTTCAGCAGCTTCGGTGTTAAAATGATATTCACCAGCCAACATGAAACCCAAGCTTTTATGTTCCCCTGTTGCGGTGACAATGCTGCGGCTACTCACCTTGCCATCGTAGTAAACATTGGCCTTTTTAGTGATGGTGACGTGTTCAAATGACATGATAACTCCTTAGTTGGGTGTTGTTTATAATTCGGTATCGAAGAAATCAGGGCTGCTTTCGACTTCGTTACTATCCATATCATCTTCTGTTTGCTCGCTGCTGGGTGCAGTACCCTCTCTGAAAGCTTCCAAAAAGGGATATTTTGTAGATTCACCAGCCAAGGCACCTGTTTTATAGTCAATATTTGCCCATTCAATGCCTTCAGGCACAGGAAAGTTAACCACTTTACGGTTTTCATGCATCACTTGCATGGCCTCCATCCAGATGGGCAGTGCAGCACCACCACCCGTGGCTTTTCTGCCCATAGGTGCAGGGCTATCTTTGCCCACCCAAACGCCAGTGAGCACTTGCGGCGTAAAACCCATGAACCAAGCATCCATTTGTTGGTTGGTGGTGCCTGTTTTGCCTGCTGCAGGGCGATTGAGCGCCTTGGCGCGACGTGCTGTGCCACGTTGTACTACACCTGTCATCAGATTTTGTATTAAAAAAGCATCCACAGGATCTAAAATACGTTCAGCAGGGCGCATCGAGGCATTGACTGCCATCACAGGCTCAACATGACAGACTTGGCAGCGATTGCCTGCAACAGCACGATGTAATGTTTGCCCCGTTCTATCTTGCACTTGTTGTACGCCTACAGGCTCCCACTTCAAACCACCACTGGCGATAATAATATATGCTTTGACCATTTGTTCAGGGGTCACTTCTGTAGCACCCAAAGCAAGGGCGAGCTGCCTTGGGAATTTTTGTGTAAAGGGATAATCACGCAAGCGGCGGATGAAGGTATTGATACCCACATCTTGCAACAACCGAATCGCCACCAAGTTACGCGAATGTTCTAAGGCATTACGCAGGGTAACTGCGCCTGCGAAACGATTACCATAGTTTTCAGGTCGCCAAAAATCATCGGCGGAGTCGTTAGCAAAAACAATAGGTGCATCCATGACAATGCTGGCAGGGGTAAAGCCTTTTTCGATAGCTGTGGCATATAAAAAGGGTTTGAAGGATGAACCAGGCTGACGTTTGGCTTGGCTAACACGGTCGAAACCACCCAATTTAAAGTCATAACCACCCACGCGAGCAAGTACTGTACCGCGTTCTAAATCCACACTATATAAGGCAGACTCAATGGAAGGTTGCTGGATGAGTGTGACACCGCCTTCACCATCACCACGCAGTAAAATTTCATCACCCACGATCCAATGTTTGGGTCTTTCTTTGCTGTATTCAGCTTCAGGATCCCATGTCCATTTAGGCTTGCTAAGCTGCCATTTTTTGTCAGCATCGTTGACTATAAGTGTGCCATCGGGGTTGATTTTCTCTAGCAAAGCAGGGCGTGTTTGATGTTTGTCGAAGCTGTCATTTTTACTACTGTGTTGTTTTGCCCAAGTTTGCAGCAAGGTTTGCCAAGTGTCTGACTTATGGTGAGTGGGGGGGCGGTAAAATTGAGTTTCTTCAAGGTTTAACAAACCTGAACGTAAGCTGTTGATAGACGTTTGTTCGATTTTTTCATCAAAAGGAACGGTAATACTCAAGCCCTGACGACGCAAAGCTTGGCGACCAAACTTTTGAACCAGAGATGTTTCAA
>JAUZQU010000140.1 GCA_030950835.1 Mariprofundaceae bacterium
ACATCTCGTACGGGGATCTCTATACTGGTATAGGTACCTGAAGTGATATCCTCTATTGATCCACCAGCATTTGCTATTGTTCGCATACTCGCTGGGCTTCTTCTTGATGTTGCTAGCAGTTCTGATATTGTTTGACCATCTACAGTGATTATATGGCCTCGCTCTATCTGTGTCGCTCTTACTTTGTCCTTAATCTCTTCATTTTGTATACAATACTCAACACCATAGCGCTCCATATTTGTCGCTTTTGTTCGATCTCTGATCTCCTTAGATTGCATAGCATGCTCAACACCATAACGCTCAAGCATTGTATCTTTTTTCTTACCTTTAAGCTCTTCTGATTGCAACGCATGTTCAACACCATGTCGTTCAATACGAGTAGCTTTCATTTTATCTTGGACTTCTTGTGCTTGCGCAACATTCTCAACACCGTAGCGCTTTAAACTAGATGCTTTCTTTTTATCTTTCACCTCTTGCGCTTGAGATGGATGTTCAACGCCATACTTTGCTAACATGGCTGTTTTTAGGACTACGCCATTCATACACCCGCAACTATATGGAGGTTTATGTATCATTGCGCTTAAGGTTAAAGTATACTTCTTGCCACATACACAGGATACGTTCACGTTGTCTTTGGTGTTATACCCCAGTATAGTTATATATCCAAACACTCTTTTAGTGTTGTTTGCGAGCCATGTTGTTGTTGGATTTATTGGACAACGCTGGTGATCCAGTTTATTTTGTATTGTTCTAACTTGCTTGTGCAGCACCTTGCCACAATCGCATGTTAGCTCAACAAGTTTGTTTTCATATCCAGTGACAACCATCTTGCCAAATCGCTTACCTTTATTTTCTTCATAAAACAATTCATTTAAGTTCTTCATAAATTAATTCCCTCTTATATGTTATACAATATGAGCAAATGATTATCTAGTTAGTTTAGCTTTTATCACAATATAATATTAGAGTGAATAAGGTTCAACTGAGTTTCATTTCACTCTCACCTTAAGGGGACAATATGGCTGGGATGATACCATTTTTTCTGACTGGTGCTAATGCTAAAATCAGGGTAAATAATAAAACACTAGCTTTCTGCACAAACATGTCTTATAGTATCAAGGTATCTCACATTAATCCCAAGGTACTAGGCATGTATGAGGGTCACTCTATTGAGCCAACTGGATACGAGGTTACTGGTAGTTTCTCTATCATTAAATATACCGCTGGTATGGCAGATATACATGGCGATCAACATGGGTCTAAGGCACCAAGTGGAGTAAAGGTATCTGGCAATGGACTTGGAACATGGGGTCCATCTGATACATCTGGCATTACAGGTGGCCTTAACGGAAATGGTCAAGCTCATCAGGCCCTTAGTCCAGGAAAGCTTAATAATTCAGTTATGTTTGACATAGAGGTGTATCAAAAAGGGCCGCATGGAGAAGATAATCCAGTTGCGCGTCTTAAAAACTGTAGAATAACACAAGCTGACTTTACATTAAGTAAGCAAAGTGTGGCTACTCAAACGTTTCAATTTATGGCCGTTTATGCTGATGATGATACGATAATAACATCGCCATCTGGTATTGGCCAAAGCTTAGGATAGATATGAGTTCTGGTGGAGCATTTGATAAAAGAAACATCGACCAAAAACTAGCCGACAATGTTGTAGGTCAATTTACCAACATAGCAGGCTCACGTCCTACTGGTAAGTATCTGACTGGTGCTCGCGTAACCTTGCGTATTAATAAGAAATTAGCTGGATTTGCGTTTGGTATTACATGGAAAATAGATACTCAACAGATGGAAATCAATACCATCGATGACTACCTTCCTGCTGAAATCGCACCAACTCGAATACATGTATCAGGATCTATTAGCTCCCTACATATCCCCGGGCAGTCTCCGACTAAGGAACTGTCTCAATCCAATGTGCTATCTTTTCTAGCACATAAATACATAACAATAGAGGCTCGTGATTCACAAACAGATGAGCTCTTATTCTATACAACAAAAGCCGTAATTACGTCACGTCAAGAAGATCTACAAGCAGGTCAACTTGCTAAAATGACTTTACAATTTATGGCAATCGGTTGGCTAGATGAATTGGTACCAACACTACCTGAGGGCATAAACACCGTTCAAGACACCCCCTGAGGAGGTGGTAGTGCAGATGCTTTTTAAATAACACGCATTAAATTGGGCATAAATAAAGCAACTTAATGTATAATACAGTAGTCATATGTTGCTCAGGAATGAGTTGTAAGCAACAATCTAAATAATAGAACACCATGCAGCTGGTAGATATTTTAATAATATAAAGTGAAATGGAGATATATAATGAACTTACCGACTAAAGAACGAACATTCTATTTTGATCATAAAGATGAATATGGCGAACGCAGAGAAGGTAATTTTACAGTTAAATGTAGACTTACCATGCGCGAACGACAAGTGATGGAATTATATAAAAGTCGTATTGTCGGTGGCCACACTGCCCCCACAGACGCCCTAACGGGTATATCTGTAATGGTAGCTACCCTGAATACGCACATCACCGAGGCTCCTGAGTGGTGGAAACAAAGCGATAGTGGCTTAGATCTAGAGGATGAGACTATTGTTGTGGACCTATTTAATCAACTTACAACTGAACAACTAGCATGGCGAGATGAGCTTACTCAATATGCGATTGATAAAACAAAAGCCGCTAAAGAAGCTCTTGATGGAGAAACCTCCTCGGGAAATGGGCCAGTGGAGACGAAATAAACTCGTTCTCCACGCTTGATACAGTACATCAAATAGCACGAGTCACAACCAGACAATCACTCGATTCGACTGACAATATACTATCACACCTACAGCTATGGTGGAGTAGCTTCTATTCACGCCCTTTAAAAGATCCAATACTGCAAGAATATACCCTTGAAGAGCTTGCATATGAATACTATGCTCACGGTGAGGCTGATAAGGCTAAGACTGAACGTATAGAGCAAGAAAATGATAAAATAGATACAGAGCAACATGAGGATGCTGTTAGCTGGGCAGATCAGATGGAAGCTGATGAAATTAAAGAAAATGAAACTAAAGCTGAGCTGGAACCATCCAAAGATACAGATAATATCGAGTGGATGGAAAAGCAGATAGAAGAAGCAAAAGCCGTGTATGGTGACGATTTTGGGGAAGATATAAGTGAGGGTTTTGAATAGTGGTTGATGATAATAATGGCTTATCGCCAGAAGAAATTGAGTTTCAAGATCAAATATCTGATGAAACTACTCCTGAGAGCATGACACGTGCACTACGGCGACGAGCCTCTATGCTTAGCAGCGCTGGCACCCGAGAACGTCAGCGACAACTGGACATGGACAAACATCGACAGACCGTTGACGACATAGATAATCGATATGCGCGAGCTGTCTCTGGTAACACCATCCCCGGGGACGACATAACAGCAGATTCGCTAAAGAGAGATCAAAATATTAAACGCGATCGCATATCTAAGATTAGCGATATGCAAAATGAGTTCTCAGCTGGCGGGTACTGGGAAAACTACCGTAAAGAACGAGCTGCTGCTGATCTTATTAAATCAACAAACACTTTTGTTGGCGGAAGATCTACCAGCGAGCAAATACATCGTGCATCTAAAAGTGTCAACTCCTTAGGTGCAATTACACGAGAATCTGGCCGTAAAACATCTACGCAACTAGAAAAAGAAGTATTAACGGAAAAAAGCAGACTTGCCGAACAGCAGGAAGAAATCAGTGCGATGGCTGCTGCTGGTCTTAGTTCACCTGCAGACGAGGAGGCATATCGCCAAGCAGGTATACATCATCAGGAAAGCATTAATAAGCTTGGGGTTCTGACTGGTGCTCAAGCAAGACAAGGTCGCAACAAGACAGACTTAATGGGCCGACAGCGTTCTACTGAGAGTCTTGTTGCTAGTGTTGGTAAAGACTTATTAAAGCGCGGTGTTGCTTCTGAAATTGCATCAGGTAGTGTCGGTTCCATGTATGAGGAATCACTGAACCTTGAGAGTATTCAAGATAAGATCATGAAAGCAGCAGAGGCATTTGAAAAGGCACTAGAAACCAGTAGCGATGCTGCTGAAGACCTCGGTAAGGATCTTGAAGGCCTCAATACAGAATACGACAAACAAAAAGAGATCATAGCCCAACTAGGCAATGGCAGCAAAGGAGCAAGCAGGGCTGCACAATGGTCCGGTACAGCAGCCGATGTGCTGCAAGCTGGAGCTGTCGGTCTTAAAACATTAGGTGTTGATCAGGAACTGCGGGATGTTGCAAACCGAACTGGACTTATGGCTATTTCCAACCGACAATTCCAAGACCACCAAGCGTCGCTTAGTGGTGACATGTCTGCCTTTAGGCGTATGAATACAAATCAATACGTGGAAGCTGCCGCTAAGGCAAATACGTTAGGCACGATTACTGGTACATCTGTGGGCCTATCTGCAGCTGCAGATAGCGCTGCAATCGTCTCTAATATCCTTGCTGAAGGGTCTGATGTCACTAATCTACTGGGTGCTAGTAAAGCTTTAGGGAGGACGGCGGGCAAGACCGCTATACTTGGCGGCAGTGCAATTGCTAAAGGATTTGATGTCGGTAGAAACCTATCCTCAAACGAAACACGTATCCAAGCATACCAAGCATACATGGCACAATCAGACGAAGAAAAAAGAGTGCAAGACATATCAATGCAGGCATATCGCGACACCATGGGTGGAAACACGCTGACCTCACGTGGGGCTGGTTCTGGCCGTGATGCATTGTTTGGACAAATGAATGACCCAGCAAGTAGAATGACATTAGCTAAACTCGGTATGGGTACGGATCAAATGCAAGCAATATACGGACAAGGCATTGCTGAGATGGGTGCTGACTTCCGAGGTGCAGATGCTGCAGGAATGGTTAAACGGTCAGCTGAGTTGCAAAGATCAGGCATAATGAGTGCTAGTGATTACATGTCGAACATGGATCAACTAAACACTGTTGGTGGCAATGCGGGCAATATGGAAACCATCATGAAGAATGCTGTAGCTAACGGCATGGATTCTTCACGCAATATACAGCAGATGGTTGCTGGAATAGCCGGTCTATCCAGCGACAGTGCTATGATGGGCATATCAACCGCAGCAGGCGCCACCAATGTAATGGGCTTAGCATTAGATACAGAGGCATTAAGATCAATACCAAAAAAAATGAGAGCTGCAGCAGCTGCAAGTCAAATTGGCAAAATGAATAACTCAATGACTGACAGTAGCATGAACTTGTTTAATGTTGCGGAATCATTTGCGTTAAGAAAAGCAGCACCAGGTGTATCGGATGCACAGATTGCTAGGATGCAGAAGTTGAATGCTAGCGAGTTGGCGGAAATACAAGCAGACCCTTCTGCGGCTAGTAAATTCGGTCTTGGATTCTTATCTAACGACTCTGACTTATTGAAGGAAGTAAGTGGGATAATCACACGGACAGAGTCCAATAAAGCTGGTGGATTAATTTTATCTGAAAAAGCCAGGGCTGCAATGAATGTACAGCAAAGTGAAACACTATCTCAAAAAGAATTTGAAGCACGCTTTCCTGAGGAGTCTCAGGAGATAATCGCTGCTAAAGGGCTACATGGTGTAAATGCTGCAATTACGGATCCATTTCTTGCAAAATTAGCAGCTGGCGAGAAGGGCTTAGTGAAACCAATCTCATCAGGTGAGGGTAAGTCAGATGCCGCAGAGGGTGTGTTGGCTAAACAATTTCAAGCCATGGAAACATTAAACACTCGCGGTCAAGAAGTGTTCAAAAAACTATATGGTGGAATTAGTGAATTCAACGCACAGCTTGACATTCAGTTGAAAAACTTCAAACCAGAAGCATATGAAGAACAAGCCGGGGAGGCTGGTGTTGGTAAATTATCCGTTAAGGGGTTTGGAAAGAATGTGAGCGACTTCGGTATAGCTGTAGATAAGTTTGTTGGAAGCATTAGCGGCAAAACAAGCGACAACACCAAAGAATCTTCTGAAGACAATATGAGTAAAAAACGAGTCAATGGATACCAAAAAGTGTCTCCTGAAATGCGAAAGTGGGTAACAGGTGAGTAATATAAGAAACCCAGCTGCTGCTGTGATTGTATGGTCATATAAAGACAGACTAACACACGAAAAAAGCAATGAAAACACAGTACATGAAGTGCATGAGACTGTATTGAGTACTCTTACTCTTGTTAGTATAAAAACAAATAAGAGTAAGAGTTCACCTGTTGGATCTTTCACATTCACATTAGCTCCGTATAAAAATTGGGTAGATTTCATAACACCTGGAAGCTGGTGTGCTATTATGATGACTAATGAGGGGTTACCTCAGATGGATAAGCACACAAAGAAGGCTGTTCAATCTGAATTGAAGTTCTTTGGTAGAATCACATCAGTACGCGGTTCAGTACACGTATCCCCAGATGGAGCGCGACAGACGTTATATGTGTGTGAAGGCGAGGACTGGGGTTCAGTGTTTAATTCAGTATTATATGTAGATCCTGCTGCTCGTAATCCAAATGATGGTGCTGTAGGTACAGCTGTTGCGATGCTGTATTCAGATCTTGCAAAAGAAATAACAGAAGGCAAAACAAAGATCCCTACAACGACAATCAACGTTAAAGCGCTGCTTAATTTATGGGGTAGACAGTCTTCGTTTGTTGCTGGTGCACTGGATGCTGTCGAGAGCATACCTGGGGGTGGTCTAAAGGACCTGGTTATACATCCAAATGTGGTTTTCAAGATGCCAGATGAGGCAGCAAAATTCTTAGGGATCAATCCAAGCATCGCAAGTCACATACTTGATGGTGGCGGATTAGTAACAGGTGTATTGGATTCTTACGATAAATATAAAGAGACATCTGAATCTGTTGGCATTATAGATCCATCTAGCATATTTGGCTCACACCCTATTTGGGGTGTTATAAAAGACAATACAAATGAAATTATAAATGAGTTATTTTGTGATTTACGCTGGGTTAATGGAAAACCCAAATTAGGTCTATATAAGCGAGTGAGGCCATTTCTCACACGAGATGCGCCTGTGCCTAGTGGATCCGATACTTCTTCTGAAGTAAATTTCACTGCAGCCCTTAATCTAGGTGCTAGTCAACAGCAGTCTGTGTCATCTAAGTTTGAACATGTGCGAAGGGTTGAAATACCTAAGGATGATGTAATTTCATTTGACACTGGGACCAACTGGCGGGACAAGCTAAATTTTATAGAGATACTACCCGATGCTAGTCAATTTCAATATAACGGATCTGCCTACAATATAGATACTGCTGCTAAGGGGTTATCTCAAGTTCATGACAGACCAGCGTTTGGTCGAGAAGGTTTTAAAGGCGCATCATTCACTACCAGATTCTATCCTGTAAATGGCGATGGCGATCCTAGCTTTCAGAATCCACAAGCTTGGGCACGAGTATTGGCTCAGTGGTATTTTAATAGTCACAATTATCTTAATGGCACCATTGAATTTGTTGGGCAAAGTGAGTTTATAGGTGTTGGTGATAATATTATGGTAGATGCTTCTATATTTGGACAAAAACCAAACATGAATATAAAGCAATTAAATTCTAAAAATAAACAGTTCTTCCTACTGCACGTAGAGAGTCTTTCACATAGCTTTTCTGTAAGCTCAGAGGGTGCAAGGCACTGGACCACAACCATTAGCTATACCCGTGGTGTGTTAGCTGATGAAAAAGGTAAACCGACCGATCTGACTGCAGTAGACCTAGATACATCAAAGTTAAATTCATCGCAAGAGCTCAATGATTGGAATACTGTAGCAACATCCTCAGGTAAAGATGGTGAGGCTGATCCAGATAAACAAAAGGTACCCAAACCCAAGAGAGGTAAATAATGACTTTTATAATTCCAGGATCAGATAGGCCTGTTCAGGGGAGGTCTCGTGCGACGCGTATGGTAGATAGCTCTATACATATGGGTATTGTGCACGAAGAGCTCCCTTCTGGCAATACTGGAGAAACGTTGTATGTTGTCATGGTAACCATTAATGGGCAAGATGTACCCATTACATGTACTCGCATGTCGCGATTCGGTGGTGCCCATAACTACGAAGAGTACTCGCTTAGGGGATACAATGACTCACAAGGCACCGGTAGCAATACAAACTTTTCACAACGCCCAGGCGATACAGTCATTGTTGCTTTCCTGGATGGTGTTGCAAAACAAGGTGTTATACTTGGTGGAATACGGCACCCATCTCGACCGCAGTCATTGGAAGATGGCAGTCCAGCATATAAACATAGATTTAATGGCATAGAAAAAGAAATAACCAGTGATGGTGCTATGACATATACATACAAGGGCATCATGCCAGCGGAACAGCTCGATTCACCCCCAACAGGCAAGCTAATTCTTGGGCCAGAGGATGATCCAGATAAAGCTGGATCCACATTTGGGTTTGATGCTGACGGCAATTTTAATATTGGAGACGGAGATCGTCAGGCAATAGTAATGACTAGGGATTCCGCACAAGGTGGCAATCTGGTCGTAACGTCTGGAACCACAGTAATTACCATCGCTGGGGGGGATAAAACCCAGACAGTTGATATTTCAACTAAGGGGAATATTAATCTTGAAGCCGCCAAGGACGCGACAGTGGCAGGATCATCTATGGAATTGTCTTCTGAGACAACATTTGCTATTGATGCTAAAACAGGATTGTCCATCACATCTGCGGGTGGCGAATTGCTAGACCTTATTACCACATTGATCGATGAGTTAGGCACACTGATAGTCACAAGTCCAACCGGCCCTTGTTCGCCGATCATGGCTGCGCCAACGTGGACGAAGGTATTGCTTATCCAGACCAAAATTAAGTTGATGATGGGCTAAGCTTACTTCTTATATAATAGAATAGGAGGAGATCATGAGTTTTTTAGATGATGCAGTCGATTCGGTAACGGACTTTGCAAAAGATGCACTTGGCATAAACAGCGTAGGTCCGCAAATTACCGTAGACAGTGTGGAAAATAAACCATACAAACCCAATAAGTCTGATTGGCATAAAGCCTTACCTTATGGTTTTAAATTCAACCCACGCCAAGGTAAAAGCGTGATTTGTTATTTACCATTAGCACCTGAAAATATTGCAGTTAGCACTCATTTTGGCACCAATATAATCCCCACACTTTATGGAACCATTGAAGAACACAGTGAGCAACGCTATTACGATATAGTCATATCAGGTACGACGGGGTTTGCTCCTAAATACACAACTCCATTCATATCTGGGACTCAACCGCAAGATAAGAAGCTTAATCTTACGGGTCGCAAGTCATATAAAGATGAAAAAGTAGCAGGTATTGACCCGAATTTAGCAGGCGGATTCTTTCAGAAGTCCATTGGAGCATTGAATCAAGGACTAAACGCTATCGTCAATATGTATGAAAACTTCAATGGTACGCCTGTGCTTTCGGGCGTTGATCCTGAAACTAGTGGGTATATTGCATTTCATAACATGTACAGATACCTATTGGCATATAAAAGAGACGCAGCTGGATTAAACGTAAACACAGGCTATAGTCAGCATCCACTTACGTTTTTGAACTACAAAGACCATATACAATACAATTGTGCGATAACGAAATTTGACCTTAAGCGATCAGCTACACAGCCAATGCTTTACAATTACACAATAATCATGCGAGCATATAATTTACGAGATATAGCAGAATCGATACCTGACGACACAATAACAAAGAGACTCCAAGACCTTGGGCTAGCTGGCATTGGTGGATCTGTATTTAAAAAACTAAAACAAACATCAAATGGTGCTAAAGGGGTTATTGGTGCTATCAGTGGTGGATTAAATGTATTAGGCGGGTAAATGTCTCACGGCAAAGAAACAGCATATAGCAGACTTGCAGATTTGCAGCTTTGGTACAAGATTCAAGACGAGTCTGTTCTGAAGCTTTCTGATGTTCCTGCCATTATTCCGTTGCGTTGGTTTTATTTTCGCGATCAGTGGGAATTCTTTAAACCAGGGCTTGAAGCTAGGGTTGCTACTTATTTTGAACCAGATATGCTGCGATCGCACATAGACACATTAGACACATTCATAAAAGTACAAAGAACTTCACCAATCCCCAACCCTTTCTCAAAGCGATCTGTTTTATTTAAGTACTATTCTGTGTTTGATAACATGGAGTTAGCTAAGCTAAACATCAGCTATGAAGAACGCATTATTGTCGAGGCTGAGATCAAGAGAGTCAGCAGGTTTACTAAGACTGATTTTATAGATATTAGAGATAATCTAAGAGCGGCACGTGACGAACTAGCAGATCAGGCCGGTGGCACAGATGAGAGCTACAATGCGACTTTTACACGCAATGCTGTTCCAGCACGTACAAATATTAGAATACTAGATATAAGTATTATGAGATTGTTCTCGGAAGGCTTGAAATCTATAGACTTTATATTAGCCAACATCTTTTCACTAGATACCACAACTGTCGATCCTTTTGCCCTTGCAAAGGCTAACGCAAATAACTCAGCTTATGCGTTAGAGCAGCATAAGTCAGGTAGGTTGACTACATTGAACTTTGGCGAAGACTTACAATCATTGGCTGCTCGTACGATGGGGGATCCCGACAAGTTTATTGAGATCGCTATTGCCAATGGCTTAAAGGCGCCATATGTAGATGAAATCGGTGAAAAGATATCACTAATATCTAATGGTAATTCAAACTTGATAAATATAGCTAAATCAGACAACAATGGTGAACCTAACTTCAATAAGTTCTATGTGAACCAAGTTGTGTTCCTATCATCTAATACAGAGACTGTACAGGATCAGCGAACTGTGCAGAGTATAAAAGAAGTTGCAATATCTGGTGAGATAATTCTTGAATTTGATGGAGAAAAAGATCTTTCAAGATATAAGCTTGCTGAAAATGCAGCCATCAGGGTATTTAAGCCGAATACAATCAACAGTAGTTTCATGATACTCATACCATCAACTGAGCCATTACCTGACGATTTGAAGCAAGAGGTGCCGTTCTTTCTAAAATCAAGCACTGAAGATGAGCGTCAAGCGAAAGTGGACTTATTTATGACAGATGATCGAGATCTTAATTTTACATCGTCCGGAGATCTGCAGCTATCTTATGGACTACAGAATGCAGCCCAAGCAATCGCAATTAAGATGGAAGTGGAACGAGGCACATTAAGTAGGCACCCTAACTTTGGTTTGGTTAATGTAAAAGGCGAGCTCACAAATAACACCTCAGGGCTAAAAGCCATGCTGTCGAGTTCCATCACTCAACAAGTAGAAAGCGATCCAAGGTTTGAGCGCTTAGAGCAAATAACAGTACAATATGTAAGTGATTTACATGGTTTTAAGATATATCTGCAAGCTAGACTGTCAGGGTCGCAGGTAGTTATACCAATCTCATTTAGTGTGAATCTATAAATAATTATAGTTACATATGATTGGTGGAATATATAAAATAAGAAACACCATAAGTGGGCTCAATACGCAGTAATATAAAAATAAAATCAATAGGCTTAACTTTTATACATGAGGTGATATCATCCCTATAATTATAAAAACTTACAACGAAATTCTCGGTGACATGATCCGAAAGGTGGTTGCTGAAACTTCCCTTAACGATATCAACAACGGGTCAGTGTTACTTACGTTACTTGAGGCTGCAGCCACAGTCGACTTTGAGAACAACTCAGCTATCCTTAACGTTCTAGAGCTACTGAATGTCGACGTCCTTAGAGATAGTGATCTTGACAGTCGGGCAGCTGATTTTGGACTTACACGTAATGTTGCTCAAAAAGCTTCTGGTTTCATATCAATCTCCGATTCTACAATTACAAAAAGAAGCACAGGCCTTTATCAGGTCAAGTCTGCTCCAATATCAGGACAGACAACTATATTTGTAAATGATGCCTCTGCGTGGGACGCTACCGGCACAATCTATATTGGTCGTGATACCCCAAACTTTGAAGGTCCAATCAACTATAGCTCAATCGTGGATAATGGCACATTCTATTCAATCGTGTTAGATTCCGCATTACAGCGTGATCATCTAATCTCAGATATTGTTGTTGATGCTCAAAACACCAATGATAGGTTCATACCCGCCAGTACGGTAGTGAAGATTCCAGCAAGTAGCCAAAACCCGGAGGTGTTGTATCTTGTATTGAGAGATACAATACTACCTGCTGGTGAGGATACTATTAATGCGGTGTCCGTGGTTGCTGAAATTGGCGGTAGAGAATACAATGCTGGTATCAACACTATTGCTCAATTCCAGTCAGAACCGTTTACTGGAGCAACTTGCATTAACACAATTGCATTCACTAATGGTAGCAATATAGAGTCAGATGGTGAGATTAGAGAACGCATCAAGTCATTTGGCAGCACACTCGCACGAGGAACTAAGGCTGCTATTTTAGCCGCTGTAATCGGTGTATCTGATAACGATGACGGTAAACAGGTCGCTTCTGCAAATATTACTGAGCCGCCAATCGTTGGCGATCCTTCTATTCTGTATATTGACGATGGTACAGGTTTTCAACCATCTACATCTGGCCAGAGTGTGGATATACTACTTGCTAATGCTTCTGGTAATGAAGAGTTCCTGCAGCTTGCAAACTACCCACTGCCACGCCCTGAAGTGGCCAATGCAGCTATTGGCCCATATGTATTAGCTGACGGCATGCAGATTAAGGTGCTAGTCGATGGTGTGGAAGAGGTTATTACTTTTAGTGATGAGAGCTTTGTAAACATTACAGCAGCGTCATTAGCTGAGGTTATTGTTGACATCAATTCTCAGTCTTCTTTATTTAAAGCTAGATTTACAACTAACTCCACAAAAATACTGTTTTACCCTACATCTCATAAAACTGAAACAATACAAGTTATCGCATTATCCTTATCTGATGATGAGGCTCTGTATGCTAATTCGCAATTTAAGTTTCCAACTAATGAGTTTTCATACATCCGCTTATATAAGAACAGTGTGCTGTTAACTGAGAGTTCATCTGCAGCCTCTCTTGTGACTAACACGCTTTCTACATGGAATATATTAAATACTGGTAATGTGATTATCAGTGTTGACAACACACCTGCTCAAAACCAGACTTTCACAGTTACAGACTTCGGTGGTACAGCTTTTGTAGCATTATCGTTAGCAGATTGGGTCAATGCTTTTAATACTAAATTTGCCGGTATAACCGCTGAGGCCACTGCATCAGATGAGCTTAGAATTACATCTAACAAGATTGGATCCTCATCTGCACTTGCAATAACAGGCGGCTCGTATCAAGACAACTGGTTCGCTAATTCAGACATCACAGCAACTGGTACAAGTTCAGATTTTCAACTTAATAGGCAAAATGGTAATCTAAGGATATTAGCCGATATTACAGAGGATGACACGATAACAGCGGGGACAAGCGATGCGCGTGGTAATTACATATCTATTGAATCTCAAACAGGTATATACAATGTCGCTACCGATGGCAACAGTAGAGCGTCTAATTTCATTGTTAATCTGGATGCTAATTCTACTGTAAGTCGTAGCATTACGGTTACTGCGAGTGATGTTCTTACTTTAAGAAATTATGGTGCTGGAATCACTCGGATCACATCTAGCAGCGACAACACATTTAGTCCCACGCAACCAGGTGACTTCATTTACATTACATCAAGAGGTGGAACTGGAATATCAGGAGCAGAGTGGATTCACCCTGATAACTGTGGTCTGCATAAGATAATTACTAAAGGTAATCATGTCGATGTTGGTGTAGATACCTATATCGAATACGTGCAGGCAACTGTTACTGAAACAGGAATGATTGCTGACATTAAGACGCTTACGTTTTTAGATCAAGTATCTACCGGCGCCTCTGATTACTTTGTAGTTTACGATGTTAATGGTCTTGGATGGGCAATTGCATTAGACACAACAGGCACGGATGCTGATCCAACCGGGCCGGTATGGGTAGCTACGCCTGCTGCAAGAAGAGTTAAAGTTGATATAACTGGCTTATCTGCTGTTGCAGTTGCTGCTGCGGTTGAAACTGCAATTGACGGATTGACTGGATTCACTGCTGTAATTACAACCGACGATAGTGCAGCTGATGGCACTATGATATTCACAAATGTCAACGTCGGCTCCGTGCAGGATGCGGATTCATTTACATTCGATGACAACTTAGCTGGCAGTGTGATTGCGGTCAACTCTACACCTGGCGCATACGGCGTACACACTATCCTAGCTTCTGAAGATATTCAGATATTCAAAACAAGTGAATATCCTCAATTATGGCAAGGCGCTTTCCTAACAACACCAGCGGCCGGCACTGTACAGGCAATTGTAGATAGCATCAACAAAGACATAACCAACATAACAGCGTCTGTGTATAAAACAAATAGCGTAAAAATAAGCTCTAGCTCTGAAACAGATGGTAATATCACATTGCCAGTGTCTGTTTCTAATGCTACAACGGTATTTAAAACAGCTCAAGAGCGACAGGTGGGTAATCCATCCCATGTCGCGCACAAAGTAACCAACAAGGATGCTTTCACGTTCTTTAAGAGAACCACACCGACCGATGTTGCTGCAGGCGGAACAGCTAACCGTGAAGTGTGGTTAGGTAGACATACATATGGTGACCAAAACAGCGTGCTGTTAGCTGCTGCTGCACCAAATACTGTATACACATCAGGATACAGTGAGAGTATAAGCGCTTCCATATTTGATGAGTCCATTGCTGACAGTGATGACATGGTCTTCTTTCTAAGCGGCAACAACAAGCGTCAGTATAGAAGTATTAAAGAAATATTAGCTTCTAATTTTATTGGAACTCAACAAGCGCGACCTAGAACATTGCTAGACCACGTGCCCACTGATGAGGTTGGACTTGCAAGGCCCCTACAACTCCATCCTAATGACAGCATCGTACTTATTGTCGATCAAGATGCTGTTGCTAAAACTATCGATATTCCATTATCTAGGGCAGGTATCATAAATACCGACGTGGCTGTGTCAGCTGATGTGTTTTCAGCAACCGACTTAGACGGCGAGGGTGGCGTTGGATTTGACGATACTCAAGTGTGGGGCACTGCAACTAACAACACTGACTTTAAAAACTATGCGCTTTGGATGCGTGCTAGGAACTGGTACTCAACTGAAGGTGCTCCTGTTGGGCCAAATTCAAGCAACACAACTCAAGGTTCCATGATAGTGAGAGCTGGTGAGTATGGACCACACGGCGAAAACCTAAGATTTAAAATAGAATACCCAAGTGCTGCCAATAGTACAAACAGCGTGTCACATCAAAACAAAGGAGCTTCCTCAACAACTACATATTTCTTTGGTAGTGGTGCAGGGCGCACAACTGGTGTCACGTCAGGTTCTGGTGTTAAGATTTACGATGTTAGTGGTGTTACCACGTATGCTGGATATACATTTGGAATTACGCGATATGAATTTATCGCAACTGGTTTAGATTTCAGCACTGTGTTGATTGGTGATGTTATAGGGATCAGTGCTGATGTTGGCTTTAACCATGTTGATAATACGGGCTCTTATAGAATCCTAGGTGTTAACGATGTGGATGGTGATCGTTGGGTTGATGTTTACAATCCAGACGCCATACTGTCAACGGTTGGATACAAAGAGAGAACTGAAATAACAACATCAGCTGATGGTAGTGTTAAGGAGGTAACTCAGATAGTTGCCGACACATTTGTGAACACAGCTGACGGTGAATACTTTGACCTAAACACTCAAGGCGGTACTGGTTACAGGGTTTGGATGGATAAGGCTGGCGATATGTCAGGTGTTCCAGCATCAGGTGGTCGCACATTAGCAACTGTTAATATATTTGGTCTAACCACTGCGGCTCAAGTTGGGGACGCAACAGCTACTGTGATCAATGGATTAGCAGCAGGATCGCATTACACGTGTCCTCCTACGGCGACTGGGACGATCCTCGCGACCGATAATTCCTACGGAACAGCCACAAATGCTGATGGAACAGGTATTCCTACTGGATCCTGGGTAATTAGCACAAGTGTTCAGGGTGGCGGTAGTTTGATCGATGGTGAGTATTTCTTGATATATGACATAACTGGACTTGTATGTGTTTGGTTTAACGTATCTGGAGGGGCAATTCAACCTGCTGTTGGGGCAAACAGATATCTTGAAATAACAGCCGTGAATGAAGGTGATCCAGCCCTCTTGGTTGGAAACGCAATAGCAAACATATTAGATGGTGACAGCAAATACTCAGCGGTAAATGTCGCTGGTGTTGTTACAGTAACAGATGCGGATGTTGGTGTTCGCACAGATGCTACATTAAGTACAGGCTACACATCAGCTGGTGCTACAGTTGTGATATTGCAAGATGGCATCGATGATGGTGCTGAAATTATCCTACTCCCATCATTGTTGAATATTTTTCCACTAGAAAACACAGACGTTGCGAGCATTGTATCTTCCGTAAACACCGGGCAACTACTTAAATTGATAGCTGTTGGTGATGATGCAAGATTAATAACAAAAGCAACTCGTGATGATGTGTATACTCCAGCTGGCGCTGGTAATTATAGCACATCGTTGGGGTATGGTCACGCTCCTGACCCTGGTTTCAAGGAAAGTACCAGTATCACTGCCGTTGCTGATTCAGGTGGCTCTCTAGACGGGGTATACTTTATATTACCTGATGGAGCAGGAACCACAGTTGCATTTTGGTATGACATAAACAACAGTGGTACGGTTGAGCCGGCACATGGTGCACCAAGAAGCGTGGAAATAACCTCTGTTGTCACAAATGATAATGCATTTCAAGTGGCTCAGAAAACAGCTATTGCAATAAATGCTGATGCAGATTTTACCTGCTCCAACACAGATGGATTTACAGAAACAGAATTATTCGCCATTGATACAACAATAGGGGAGCACTCAAGTGTATTGAGTGCTGGCACTTCAGGTTTCACCTTACAACAAGAGCGAGCTGGTACTGATGGCTCTTCAGGCGCTAATGAATATATTTCACTTTATGACGGCATTAATTGGATCCAATCGTTTCAGAACGCAAACCCTCATTTCATTTTAAAAGATAGCATGTTACTGCAAGGAGTTCCTGATGCAACAACATACGCTATTGACAATAATCCCAATGATGATATTGCAGAATTAGGTGAACAATTCAAACTCGTTCCCACAACACCTAGCAACATATATCACCACTTTACTCAAAAAGCCCTCTCCCAGCTTCCTATTATTGCAAATGTAGACTATACTGACTTGAAGCGAAAGATACAGATCAAATCTAAAGAGTTAGGAAGCGATGGTAGCATTGAGATCGTTGGTGGTAATGCTAATGCGTCCACCTTCTCTATCTTTGGTGAATCACAAATCGTTAATAATGATGATATCGATTATCTCACAGTCAAGATATCCGCCTTCCCAGATACGCTTTCTAAAGGCGACCTGGTTGAGCTAACCAATCTCAATACCACTCAAAGGCTATCGAGAACAGAGAGCTCAGATTCTATCGACGTGTCGACAGAGGCTGGCACTGATAATATATGGTACGAATATAATGCAAAAAAATTGCGAGCTACAGAACATGTGAGATTTACTATATCTGACGTTTCTGTCGATGCTGCAAAATCGCAGACTGTTACTACAACCGATGAAGATGCAACAATTGGGCTCGATAGCGCATTTTGGACATTGTACAGCGCAAACAATGAACAAAGTTTCTATGTATGGTACAACATAGACTCAGGCTCTACCGATCCCGCTCCTCTTGGAGTGACATACGGTATCGAGGTTAACATAAGTGCTGCAGACTCAGCTGCATTGATTGCCACGAACACTAGAGCTGCATTAAACGCTGATTATTACTATAGTATATATTTTGGAACAGCAGTCGGTACTGGTAGCGACATTACATTCACCAATGCCGCTATTGGCGACACTAACCCCGCCGCAGACGGAAGTACTGCTACTAACTTTGCATTCGCTATAGATATAGAGGGCCGTGCGCACGGAAGGAACGCAGGGACAGTGTGGAGGTGGAGGCATAGTGATTCTGGATCGAATATTGTAGCCACAAGTACTGGAAATGGCGCTGTTGCGGTACCAACTACATATACTGAAAATGGCACTGTACTTACATCGCGAATAGAAATTTCAGATATAGTATCGGGGACAGCCACCACTCCTAATGAGCTAACATTGGGAACGATAGCTTCTCCAATTGTACAGGGGGATTTCTACCATCTAACCGCATCCTCAGGCAATACCTATTCTATATGGTTTGGATTAGATGGCAATGCTACAGCACCAACATCAGGCCTACATGTAGGTGCTACGTATCAACTACAGATTGATGTTACCAGCAACGATACGGAAAATGAAATTGTTGATAAAATGATCACAGTACTGAACAATAGCGTAGACTTTAATGGCGACTACACAATATTACAGGTACCAGGTATTAGCTTCGCAGATACAAATGAAGGTGATCTACTCCAGCCATACCAGATTGCGGGCTCAAATGAGTTTGATCAAGGCGCTACTACATCCAAGTGGAATGCTGGCAATATTGCATTTGATGTTGGCAATGGTCGCGTTGGCGGCTGGCCAATCATTAAAGTTGACGCCAACAATAGATTTGTTGATGTTGTAAATCCATTTGGTTCCGCAATGACAAACACAGCTATTGGTAATGGCTTGGTAAAAGTAACACCAACACCGAAAATAAAATGGAACTTACGTCATATATCTAAAGTTGAGCTAGATAATATAGACACAACAGGTGGCGCTGCTCAAAACATCATTACAACAACAACACCACATGGTCTAAAAACTGGTGACGAGTTTAGCATCCTAGACAACTCGCCTGACATAAACGATACCACACTAACTGTATTAGAGGTGCTTACATCTAAAAGAGTGCGCTATGGTGGACCCGGTGATCCATACACCTCAGGCACAACCACTGGTGGTCATGTCATTAAGACAATGACCAACGCAGCACCTGTTGACAACACAACATATAAGGTGGAATTGCTCGGATACAATGATCTTGTTAGAATATCGCACGTTGGTGGATATGCTCCATTATTCTTAGATAGCGGTGTTGCGGTTGATGATTTAATCATAATCAATGGGGTTTCATTTCTAAATGCAAACCGTGGAACGTTTAGAGTATTGGGCGTAGATCAAAACTACATCATTATACAGAATCCTGATGCCACAGAGGAAATAAACACTATCAATCTATTTAACAATCTAGATACCGCTGTAACATGGACATCGTCAAGCAATGAGATTGTGGGTCTTGAGGGTGATTTTAAAAATCTATCAATTGGCAACTGGGTGAAGAAGATTGAAGATACAGATAATAAGTACGTACAAATATCTGCTTTTACACTTACAGGTGGCACACCAACAACCGCAGATCTAGCTACAGTTGTTGAGCTTGTTGATGCGTATAGTGGGACAAGTGCAAGCGCAATCGGTCAATCATTTGACACAGTAAACGGTGTTGGCACAGGCATTGTACTTCGCGGGCTTGATGATATGTCCATATACGAGGGGGATGGCGTACAGGTTGCTGATGATTTGTTTGTGGATAGTATTACAAATGAAAAATGGTTCAGTGCCGTAAACACGGGAACATTCGAAGTTGTCGCTTTTGGAACCACTAACAACAATAAACCCTACGTAAGCATTGCAAATAAAACAGGTGCAGCAGAGACTGGTAGGTTACTGAGTGTCAATGCAGCTGGTTTTGCTGTGCAAGAAGGTGCACCGAACCCATTCAAATCAATACGTCAAGTTGATCACATCACATGGGATGAGACAGATGCCAATAAGAAAGTGGTTTCCCTAACCCCTGGCAATAGATCATATAGATACTCACGTACAAATGGTACACAGATTTCACCTATTGGTAAGTTTGATTACGAAGAAGGCATTGTAGGTGGAATAGACGGGTATAAATATTATACAGGACTTCTACGCACTGTGCAGAGAATTGTTGATGGTTTTGAGCCTGATCCGATTACATACCCTGGCCGTAGAGCTATCGGTGGTGTTGTTGAGACATTGCCCCCATTGATCAATAGTATTATACTTTCAATCAATGTCACGACTAATGAAGGCATAAACCTAAATGAGATTAGTGCTAACATTAAATCAGGTATTATCGATTACGTCGATAATCTTGGTGTTGGTGAAGATGTAATATTAGCAGAAATCATAGTAACTGTTATGGGTATCACAGGCGTTGAAGCTGCCACAATGAGTATCCCTTCTCCTGAAAATGAACGTGTGGCCATTTCTGATAATCAAAAAGCTTTTGTCGATCCTAATAATATCTCGATTGCGTAGGAATAGCTTATGTATAACAAGACCAAGACAGATAGAATACATGATCTTATACCAAAGGTGTTCAAGACCAGAACCAATCCTAATTGGAAGGCAATGGTTGAGGCATATGGTGATTCGGACGAATTCCTATCTGAATTAATTCAAGAGGTCAGGAAACAATTCTTTATTAAGACTGCATCGAGTTCGTATATTGATCGTCTAGGTGCTAATGTTAAAGTATCTAGACCAAGACTTGTTGGTATGGATGATGCTTCATTCAGAGACTATGTTCCTGTATTAGCTTATCAACCAAAGCAGGTAAAGCTTGTGATTGATAAGCTTTTAGATATCTTCTTCTTTAAAGAGTCAACAACAACCTTTATTCAATCTAACTCGTTTGAAAACTTTACAATTAAAGATGGTTGGGCATTGGATATATCTGTTGATAGTGTCTATGATGAGCGTATTATATTCAAAGCTGATGACTTTACTGATATATTAAACGCGAGCGCAGACGAGGTAGTGGGTGCTTATAATCGACAGGCAGAACATACTTTTGCTGTTGTATTTGATGATAGAATTAAAAAGCAGAAGTTTATACGCATCTTCTCTCAAACTGTTGGTGCAAAAGGCTCCATAGAAATAGCAGGCGGACTAGCGAATAAAGCTTTGCAGTTTAGTGGCTACAACGACAACGCAGGCAGTAAAGCAAACACATCATGGACTATAACAAAAACCGGTGATACCATGACGTTCACATTCCTTGCAGGTGATAGTGCCGGAATATCCAACATACAACTTGGAGATGTGGCTATTATCAACACACCTAGCAATGAAGGGTCTTTTGTTGTTACTGATGTTAATGCCGGTGCAAACTCATTTTCATATGTTAACGTGTTTGGTGCAGCAGGTGTTCATAATCATACAGGTTTAGACACCTTCGTCAATTTTCTTACACCTGAAAAGACCGTAATTTATACTAAAAATAACCGTGCGGTAACATGGGAAGTAACCCCGGGCGAAATCATTATAGAGATGCCTGCGTCTCCACCTGTTGTAAAAAGAGATCTAAAAGGATCTGCGCATATCAATTCTGAAATACGCACAATGCAAAGTCGCGATAGTGCATCTGTCATGACTCTTGACAATACATTGGGTTTTCCAACTGCTGGAAAGTTTTTACTACAACAGCAGCAGGCGATTGTCAGTAGAATATCAACACCCATCGCTGAAGAGACAGTCACGACACTGCTTGGCACAAGGTTTGATAAAAAAGAAATATTCAAATACACAGGCATCTCAGGGTCGCAATTGACTGGTATTACACCGGACTTACCTGAAGTAGCTCAGAATTATCAATCTGATATTATATCCTCTACAAGGACAGGTGCCGATACCACCACAGTAACCACAGCAACTGCGCATGGGTTTAATGTTGGCGAGGCAGTTGCTATTCAAGATACTCAAGAGAGCGTCCAGGTGGATGTTTTATTAGCAGATACCCCTACGATTGTGGCAACTAAGACTGCAGCAATATTAGCAACATTGTCTGACTTTGGGGCTATTAGTGCAGTTGCAGATGTTACGCTAACAGCAGCTGAAAACGGCAATACCACCGATACAAATGACGTAGACTCTGGTGTTACAATTGGTGTTGTAGATGGTACAACAGGTACTCCAGAGGTATCTACCATTACCTGCCTAGCAGCCTCAACCTATGATGTTGCAGGCAGCGGACTTCGTTTCAATATCTGGTCAGGTGATGGTGAAAGATCTTACTATGTTTGGTATAATGTAACAGATGGTGCAAACACTCAGAGTAACCCTGTGCTATCTGTAACTGTTGATGGCACATCGGTCATCTCTGAAGTTCCTTCACTCACTTCATTCAAATATATATCAATTGGAGATGATGGTACATCAACAGGCGGAACAGCTCGCGTTGAACGAGTGGCAATGGCAAACACAGGATCATTAGTACACCTAAGCACTAGCAATATAGATACTGGTATTACTGGGCCCTATGTTTGGGATCTAGGTGCTGCTTTTGTATTGAGTTCGCTAATTAGTAAAATACAGGTGGAAATAAATGCAGGGCAGAATGTTAGAACCCTGCCAATTACAACTGTAAACAACATTCCAGATGAAGAGGGGTTTATCATATTCGATTATGGTACCGAGTTTGAAGAAGGCCCTGTTAGGTACCTATTCAAACCTACAGATGCATCAATGCAGCTTGATCCGGCATACATATTCCAATTTAACCACACTGTGGGGTCAAGTGTGACAGTAATTAGAAACCGTGGACCTATTGTAATGAGTGGTGCGGGTCTAGAATACTCACCATATGTTACAGATCCAGCAATTGCACGAATAGTGCTTCAAGATTTAATCCAGGAAGTTAAGTCTGTAGGTATTTTCCTAGAGTTCCTTATTAGATTTCCTGAACAGCTGTATGCCACACTGGATGTGTATAAAAGTGGCAATAAAGATTTGTGGCCTGTGGAACAAAGTTAATATCTGACTGATGAGGCCTATGGTATAATATTAACTAGCAACACCTAATATTTAGGATGAATATGCCAGATACAGATAAAAAACGCAGCACTTGCAAACCCCGCAGTAAAGATTGCGTGCCATTGCATAAATATGGTAGCAGTAAGCTGACTAGTGATGTATATGTGCAATACACTAATCAGCGCGAACCATCATCTTATTGCGAATACGAGCAAAGCAACACCCATTGGTACTGGGGTAAGAAAGTATGGCATCTCGTTCCCAATTCGTGGTCTACATATGAATCGTGCAATGATGAGTTTAAAAAAAGCTGGGCACTAGACAATCTTCAACCAATGTGGTGGGAAGACAATCTTACTGAAAATAACAAATATATTGGAGGTGTACCATCGCTGTATTAGGCCGTGTCCTCATCGGAAGTTCCGAACGTGTTGATTTGACTGACCTTTTATCAATTGATAGTTTTACTGCAGCAGACTTTAAATTCTTGTTGCAGAGTTTTGTAGGTAGCGATACCCCATATGTGTTGGCGGGTTGTCAAGTTAGCAATCCTGGCGATGCGATTGGTACAGAATCAGTAGCCATTAACATACACGAGAGTGTTGTGTATCACCCCACATCTACTGCTGGGCCATTCTTTTATGGCCTCGAAGAAGGTAACGCTAACGCTGCTCCACTTATTCCAGAACTAAGAAAAAACGCAACTAACTTTGTTTACTTAACTTTTGACACTTTCGATACAGCTCAAGACTCTAGGGCATTCTGGGATCCTGATCAGAACGGTGGTAGCGGTAGTGAGTTTAGTCAAGATGTTAATACAGAATCTGTTTTAAAGCTTGAAGTAGGGGTGTCTGTAGCGACATTCCCTGAAGGCACTATCCCTATCGCTAAAATAGTCTTGAATGCTTCTGTTATTACAAGTATTCAAGACTCTAGGAATATGATGTTCAGACTTGGTACTGGTGGTGTTTCACCTGATCCATTTAGCAACTTTGATTTCAGAAGCCTACCTAACGCAACATATCAGCGCTCAGAGCCATCTACAACTATGAGCTCAAGCACTTCTTCAAACGCTTTCCAAGGTGGCGATAAGAACATATTCACTTTCAAAGAGTGGATGGATGTTGTAATGACCAAGATTAAGGAGCTCGGTGATACTACCTATTGGTATGAATCAGCTTCTGCAGGTGGTGGTTCAAGCACCGCTTCTGTAAGTACAAACTTCCTAAAATCCAAAGGTCAATGGATTCACTCTGATGCAATACCCGGCCAAGTTGAGTTCACAGAAGACATTGCTTCAGTCAACCTTATAGATCCTAGAAGTATCATATTCAGAGCAAGTACCAAATCTCTGAATGACGATCAAGTTCTTTATGCTGACTTGATCGATGGGGCTGAAATCAATACAGCAGGGGATTCAGTTGATTGGGTTAATAATGGTTACTTTATATCATTTGCCTCTGCAGGCCGATTCGCAAACCTATCAAAAGGTGACTGGATCAAAAAGAAGACTGATACCAATGATAAGTGGTTGAGGGTTGAGGAGTTCTTTACTGGTGTCGGTGGCGGTGGATCTGTTGGTACACCCACCAATGCACTATCTATTCTATTAAGCGACGCATATCAAGGAAGTACTACTGCTTCCGGAGCGTCTGCTGAATACACAAAAGGTGTATATGGCAGCTCTGAAGTCAGTATTGCAAATCGTGGCTCAACAGCACTACAGTCTTTAACTGGAACATTCTTTTGGCTCGCTGCTAGAAGTGATGTGATACATACTATTTCTAATATCACATCAACCACACTTGTAATTGACACAATTACTGAAGCCGATGGCATTCGCGCTAGATGTTATGACGCATCTGGCCATGGGCTTGAAGACGGATACCGAATCACAATTGGCGCGGGTGCTTATGCTGGAACACACAAGGTTGAAGTAGAGGATGCAGGGGTATTCTATATCACCACTACAGCAACTGGCGATGAAGCAGCTGTATCAGCATTCTATGGCATAGCTACAATGACCATACGTCAATCTGATGATGATAATGGTGGCGGTAAAATATATACAGGCATAGATTTAGAATCAGACACACATAACTTCGACAATGATCAATCTATTATTATCAGCAACACCACCAACTACAACGGCACATTCCTAATAACTGTTCCACCTACGACTGTTACTGATTTTGCTAAAAAAATACAAATAGCATTACCTTCCGCTCCGGCTTTAGAAAATGCTGGTTCTGCAACACTACCTCGTATGAGTGTTCGTGATGAATTTGGTATTACTAAAATTGTTCAGGGTCAATCAACTGCTATTGGTGATGGTACTGCTGATACATTAAAGCAATACATTGGCTGGACAGGCTCATCTATACCTGACTACTTCACATCCCTTAATGGGTCTGGATATAATGCTAAAGACGGCATGTCGAATTACAACACTGATGCTTCTGACAATCTAACCACACGAGCTGCTAAATTAACAGCTATGATGGCTGATCGAATTCAGGATCGTGGTTTGATGTTTGATGGTATAACTACTATTACAAACACAGCTGGCACTAGCATTGCAGCATCTGCAACAATTGATCTTATCAAACCGGGATCAACCTCACAGACCATAACACTGACCACAGGGTCTATCATTGCCAATTCAGCAGTGGTGGTTACCATGAATCGCAATGGTTCCGGTGCGATAGCTACAAGTGTTGAGCCTCTTAACAACAACTTCACATTAGAAGAAAACAAGCTAATTCTGTTTTACAGACTTGGCACCACAGATATCTACACCTGGGACGGGATGATCATCCCAGCAGGCGAAACACACACTTACGGTGAAAGACTACGACCTCGCCTGCATACTGAACAGGATAGAATGTTTCAGTTAATAAAAGGCGGAACCTGGAGCTGGGATGCAACTGTCGGTGGTGGTACATTAACATGGGATGCAAACGCATTCATTCAAATTCCCGGTATAGCAGATGCATCGAACCAGATCGACGCAGGTAGTCAAGCTAACTTCGCTGACGGCAACATCCTCACCCTCACAATAGAGCGAACAACAGGTGTAAATAGCTTAGCTGTTACAAATTCAGCGGTTACTGCAGCCACATTGACAGAAGACACGGTTGTATTAGCTCGTCGAGTTGGTACGTCGATAATTATTGGCGATCTTATTGGATTGAGGGACGGCGAATCTTCTGACTTAATCGAAGATGCCACAGATCAGACCCAACGAGATATGCAACAGAATCTCAATGCTAAGCTGATTGCTGGTGGAATATGGTCTTGGGATCTTGGGACATCAACATTAACATGGGATGCAGACGCGTTCATTCAAATTCCTGGTGTAGCGGATGCATCAAATCAGATCGATACAGGTGCAGGTGTGCTTGCAGATGGTGAGGTGTTATCAGTAGAACTTAATAGGCTTGGCCCCGGTGGCTCACTAGCAGTATCAACCACAGCAATTGCATCTCTTGTTCACACACCATTTACATATATCATTGCCCGCAGAGTTGGTAATGAAATTATAGTTGGCAAAAGCTTTCTCCTTAAGGATGGTGAGTATCTAGAGCTTGATGGTGCATTAGCTGAGATAAATCGTCACCATGGACAACTCAAGCTTAATAAAGGCGCAACTCCAAGTAAAGCAACCATTGCTGCTCCAGACATATCACTACTCGACGGAGAGACACTTGGTCAGGAGATGAATAGTTTTCTATTGGATATTGCATCCGATATTGTAATTGACTTCAATACTGGTTTAATTACAGGCGGTGCAACAGGCAATGCTTTTACACAAGGCTTACTAGGCAGTGGTGCGGCAATACCTAGTGGTGAATATATGTGGTATGGCATTGGATTACTGCCAAATTCAGTTGGTGGTACCAATAAGCTATCTGCTTCGGTTCAAGTTACACCCGCAACCACATCACACATAACCCCAGCATTAGCACCTTATCCTGTTATTGTGGGTACTAAGAAAATAGGCTTAGTTCAAATACTATGGAGTGGCACAAACGCAACTGTTGGTAGTATCGTACGGTTTGGTACCGGTGCTGGAGGCGGCGGGTCAGGTACAGGCGACGCAAGCAGCTTAACAGAAACACTTAAGAATCAACTTATACAAAACTACTATGAGTTTGTAACACCTAATATATTTAGCAGCAATGAAGAGGATAGAATAGATGTTGCCGCAACCGGAGCATATTCCGCTGCAACAACTACTTTTGACATTGATACTGGCGAGACCATGGTGTCCACACAATCATTCGATCCTGACTTCTTAGTGGACCCTTCGGTTGTTAAAGACTTTCAGCTTACCACATTTTGGGATGCTGGTGGAATCGACACCACTGCTGATGTGGCATCTACATTCGACATCAACGTGGTAACATATGTAAGCATTACAGCTTCTGAATATGTGGTGTTCTTTACGCCTAATGGCAAGCAATACGTACTATGGTTCAATGTATCTGGTAGCAACGCAGCACCTATAGTTGCAGGCACAGACCTATATATTGAAGTTAACATCTTTGGCCTTGTGTCGAATGATGAGGTAGCAACTGCTATTAATACAGCAATTTCAGATAGTGCTGATGGCAAGGAATTCACTCTTACCAAGGCCTCTAATGTTGTCACTGTACTCAATAGATACAAAGGTACAAGCGCAACACCAGCATATGTAACTGGCGCCGAAATCACTATCACCAACATAGCTGCTGGCCGAGCAACATACTTAATCTCACGTGACGGTGGTAATGAATATCAAGCTGTCGACATGGATCGTATCGGCGATACTACTGATACATTTGTTGGAACACATAATTTTAGAGAAGAAAACGCTAAGCAAACCTTAAGTGAAGAGGCGATGCCTGCAGATAGTGTTGCAGACCTTACTGGCGCTAGCAATAACCTAAGACTAGCTCAGTCATTTACTGTGCCAGCAAGTAGTGCACAGGTACTTAAGGAATTGACCGTTGATGTAACTGTCACTGGTTCTCCTATTGGCAACATGTATGCTCAAATTATTGCGGATGACACAACCTTGCCGTCAACTGCTGTAGGTGACTTACTAGGCGAATCAGATGCGGTCGACATATCAGCTCTAACAACAGGCGAAGTCACAATCAATATGCCTGATATCGCGCTTACAGCTGGTACGTATCACATAGCATTGAGAACAGATAGTGCATACCAAGCTGCATATGTTAATGGTATAACAGAATTAGCAATCGATACACTAACGACCGGCACAGGTGCTAGTGAGTTCAATGGTACGGTTTGGACAGCGATTGCAGGCTCAGAGTCACTAGTATTCGCAGTCAAAGGTTCTAATATGGACTTGCGAGTTAAGATTGTCTCAGGCGCAGCTTCTAGACAACTTGCTGGATATGGCGTCTTCTATGATATGTCAGCTACAACCTTCTCAAATCAGGTAAAATACAGACAGGTATTTGGTTTTAATAGTGTGACCGACAATAGTAATGAGTTTGTGTTAACAACATTCACACCAGACCCTGATCTATTGGAAGTGTACTTGGTTGAAACAGGGCAAGTCTTTAAGTATCCTGCGTTTACGTTTGATGGAAATAAGGTTATATTCCCAGTTAATACCTTTAACAATGGTGGAATATCGACGGATTACACATTGGTGATTATGCAAACATCTGGAGCTAGCTATGACAACTCAGATAATAATGCATTACTATTAGCAACGAATAACCTGGGAAGTACAGACCCCAGTCTTGATAGAAGCACTAGTGGTAGAGGGATTTTCCTTAGAAAACCGAACGGTGAACTGATGGAAGTAGCCTTAGACGATTCAAATAACTTAGTTATTTACAGCACATAGGGGTCTGTGTTGGCTATATGCAAAACTACAAATAATATAAATGGCAAATGCTACATTGAGCAAACCCATAGGTGTATGATGGCTAGATTTGCAGCAGACACAGAATCAGACGTTAGTGTTACAAATACATGTAGAGTGTATAAGGGGGGGGGAGAAAGACTTATGGTGGATTTTCTTTGGCAACTTGCAGATGGGGATAGATAATGGCACGAGTTAAGATAAAAGTATCAGGCGCGCCGGACGTGATTCTTGATCAAACAATCGGTACCGTAGGTAGTGTCGCTAATGCACAAGGGCCATTAGTTGATAGTGATTTTGTAGATATAGCAAATAGTGCTTACTACAGCCTAAGTGGAAACGCTAATAAAACCGGCGGAACTTCAGGACCTGCTTTGCTGGTAAAACTTGGTGTTAACGATCCAAACTTCGATGCAAAAGGTTTTTTCGGTAGAGAAAACGTTGTTAGATTTAATAATAATAATGATGATACACTATTCACCGCTAATTCGTTTTTTAACCCAGGTAACACCACTGATTGGTCACTATCTTTCTGGCAAAAGTGGAATAGATTTCCACCACCTGCGAGTAATGATTATATTGTATCAATGGGCGCAGAACCAGGCCTCTTCGGATATCTAATTGGAATAATTGGATCCACTCAACAACTAAATGTCAGAGTAGGAGATGGTGGGCCTCTAGTGACAGTTTTCGATGCACCTATACCGTTAGGTGAGTGGTCTCATTGTTCTCTAACTTACGATAGCGCTTCTAATATCGCAAGGTTTTATTTAGATGGTGTGAAAGTAGGAGAGTCTGCTGTCACAGCAGTTGCTGCTACTTTGGGAGTATTTACACTTGGAAGTTTATCTCATGCAAGTGATATTTATGAAACCGACACAGAGATGCAAGATTTTTCATTTGAACACAGGCTTCTTTCTGACTCTGAGGTTAATGCTAGATACTCTAAGCGTTTCACTAACAACAAGCAAATATCAGCAGGTCACGTGTTAACTAATGACTCGTTCCCTTTCAATGACTTAAGTGGTAGAGTTTCTTATTGGAACCTAGATACCCTTAATGATGGGTCTGGCAACACACCTCCTCTTACCAATAATGGAGGTATCCTCTTTACTGGGTCTGATATTTATGGCGAGAGTAGGGTTGCTACTTTTGACGGCGCTAATCAAACCATCACCTCTACAAATGCATTTTTTGAATTTGATGGGAGCGCACGCCCATTTTCTATTGGTGGCTGGTTTAATCCTATTGTTTGGGGTGGTGGTGTCGACCAAGACCTCGTTAATATACATACAGGATCACCTGTTAGAGGACCTAGGATCGACATAGCATCGGATGGCAGTTTATTTTTAGCTGCATCTGAGAACGGTACAGTTAATACAACGGTTAGTATTCCAGCGTCTAATTTAATTGGATGGCATCATGTGGCTATGACTTATGACGGTGTAACATTACGATCGTATTTAGATGGTAACAGTATTTCTTCTGCTCCATTTGCAGGTCAAGCAACGTTTAGTGGCACACAGTTATTTCAAATTGGTGGCATAAATAATCCTCCAGCAAATAAACTTAAAGGCAGCGCTGCGGATATATTCTTTGGTCACTCCTACCTATCAAACGAAGACATTAGAAAGCTCTACTCGGCCAGAGTGGACCTACCTAATTCTAATACACCAGCTGCAGATCAAGACTACTCGGCATCGCATTGGATTAGGGAAGATGACAAAATACACAACCATACTGGTACAGATATGATTGTTGATATATCAGACAATGCTGTTTATTTAGATACGGGACTACCTAGTGGAAGTACAATAATATTAAAGCAAAGTAAGGGGAAATAGTTATGAGCAATGTGGATTTAAAGGCTAATAAAGATGGGGATATATTTGCTCAGATCAAGGGTGGTGAGAGTTTTAAAATAGCCTCTTCCCAATACATTATATTCAGCACAGCCGCACAAGAAGCGTATGCCGATG
>JAUZQU010000141.1 GCA_030950835.1 Mariprofundaceae bacterium
GCCGATATTGGTGATGCATATAGCTTTGTGTATAGTGTCAGTGGTGTTGCCAGCAATGGTACGGCTACGATGGATAGTTATGGCACATTAAACTATGCACCGAACCTCAACTTTAATGGGGCGGATACATTTACAGTTCAAGTTGCCGATACTTATGGTGCAGTGGATACATTATTGGTGAATGTGACGGTAAATCCAGTGAATGATATACCAAGCATCGCTTTGGCTGAAATAGCACCATACAGCACCTATGAAAATGTAAGTTTAACCCTGAATGCTACAGCCATTGATGTCGATGGAGACCCTTATACCTTCAGTTTGGTTTCAACATCACCATACAATGCCACGGTTATTTTGGATGTTTACACAGGTGTGTTGACCTACACACCGTATGCTTTCTTTCATGGTGTGGATCACTTTAGTATTCAAAGCGCTGATGTTTATAGCAGCAGTGTGCTGTTGGATGTTTATGTGAGCGTAGTCGCCGTGAACCAAGCACCATATTTCACTTTTCCTGTGGATCATTATGCGAATCCTACAGCAGCTTATGCCATAGGTTTAACGCAAGATACTTATGCCACGTTCGATACTTACGCCTTTGATCAAGATGGCGATGTGTTGACCCTTAGCTTGGGAACAGCCGCGACCAACGGTACGGCAAGTTTTGATGTTTATGGTACAGTCAATTACACGCCGAATGTTGGTTATGTGGGTACGGATAGTTTTGTTTTGAAGGTGAGTGATCCATATACTTTTGATTCGTTAACGGTGAATGTTGATGTGTATGCGTTGCCATCTTTCGCGCTGGTGACGGTGCAAGATGTTGGTGGTACTGCCATTGCTGGGGTGGCGTTGCAGGTTTATGATGTGTACGCAGATACTTTCCATGCACTTGGCGTTACCGATGCTGTTGGGGTGCTTAACATTACTGATCCATACACGATTGATCCGTATGCATCTTATGTGTTGCTTGCGGATACAAATAATTTGGCTTATGCAGCAGGTTATTGGGTAAATCAATTGAATAGTAATGGTGCCAATATCGATGCAGGCAATCAAAGCAACCCTTATACTTGGGTACCATCGCAAATAAATCCTGTACTCAAACTTGAAGCAGGTGTGACGCTTTCGGGGCAAATTACGGATAGTTATGCTGCGATTGTGCCATTTGCCGAAGTGAGCTATCAAACAAATTTAAATGGTGGTGATTTCTTCACCTTTGCGGATGTATACGGCAATTATGCTACAGGTGTGGTGCCGAATAGTTATTATATTGGGGTAAAAGGGCTGGCATTTGATAGTTATGGTGCGACAGTGCCAATTGCTGGTGGTCAAGCAGGTGGTTATTACTTCTCCAACTCGGTGACCGATCCCTATGGTGTGATCACGGTGACGACTGGTCTTACCTCATTATCTGCCAATGCAAGCAAGCTGGACGTTTCTGCTGCTTTGAGCTTAAATATGCAGCTGGTTGCAGGTGCTTACCTTTCAGGCACGGTGACGGATAGTTATGCGGCGAATGTGGCGAATTTAAGCATCAATATTGATGGTGGTTATCATAGAGCAGATACAAATGCCCTTGGTTTTTATGCGGTGAATGTGCAACCAGGGATATTGAAGATTAAAACAGACGACGTGGTTCGCCCTCATATTGGGCTAGAGCAGCCTTTACCCAACCATAATCTTGCTGGTTATGCTTCAACTTTGGGTGGTGTGGTCAGCCTAACAATAGATGCCTACTCAAGCTTTAATTTTACTGCAGGAACAGCTGTTATTGCCAATATGCAGCTTGCGCAGGGTGCGCTTATTACGGGTAATGTGGACAATGGTTTTGCTGTAGCGATTGCTGGTGTGGAAGTGGTTGCGGTGGTGGATAATTATGGTGCAACGGCCAGCCATACAGTAAGTGATGCTTACGGTGCTTACACTTTGGTGGTGCCGTCTGGCAGCTACTATGTTCAAGTGCGTGACTCGGTGTGGAATCAAGCTACACAAAGCAATCAGCCCTTGGCTGGTGGTTATTTGGGTGGTTATGTTCAAGATGTTTATGGTAATCTGAACAGAGATGTGTGGTCTGCGGCTTGGTTTAGTACGACCGTGGGAACGCCAGTAACTGTGTATGCTAAGATGGTTCAGGGTGGTACAGTCACTGGGTCTGTGCTGAACGCAGATGGTTATGCCGCAGCAGGTATCACGGTTGAACTTCGCGACACCTATTCAGGACAAAACTATGGTATAAATGCCAATGAAGATGGTTCTTTTGGCATCAACGTGCCACTTTCGGCGAATAATTATCATTTGTGGATGGGTAATCAGCAGTGGGACAATGCAACACAAACGATGAGTAATGTTCCAGTGGATTGGTTGACAGGTTATGTGGATGCAGCAGGAAATATCACTTCAACACTTGCCAACTATGCTGTTTATGCAGTTACCCAAGGTGGTACAACTGCAACAGGAACCACAAACCTTGGTTTAGTAGTTCCAAGCTTGGCATTGAGTGCACAACCAAGCTTTGGTATGACCGATAGTTATGGTGCTGTCATTCAAGTATACCTTGAAGATGGTTTTGGCTCGCCTATTGCAGGGCAACAAGTGAACTACGCGGTGACAGGCAGTGCCACGGTTTCACCTTACACGTTTACCGATATATATGGGGACGCTTTGGTTACAGTAAATGACACGTTTGCAGAAACAGTGACCATCACGGCAACTTATGGTGCAGTATCAACATCACTTGATGTGCGATTTGTGCTTTCAACATCGGATGCGGATGCAGATGGACTCACTGCCGCACAAGAATATACAGCAGGCACCAATCCCAATAATGCGGATACGGACGGTGATGGTCTCAACGACTTGGCAGAAGTGAATGCAGGCACAGACCCCAATGATGCTACTAGTTTTAACCATGCACCTGAAGCGGGAATTCATGCGGCGGCGGCGGCGTTGTCTTTTGATGGTGTCGATGATTATACATACCTTGGCACAGGGGCAGGCTTAATCTCTGGAACTGCCAGCTTTACCCATGAAGCATGGATTAAAACTTCTTTTGCTGGGTTTAGAGGAGAAATCGTGGCTGTAGGTAATGAGTTAACCAATGGTCTGGGTACGCATTTGTATGTGACCAGTGGGCTGCTGCGCTTTGATTTGACAGGAATCGGAGGGGTATCTTCGGCGGTTACGGTGAATGATGGTAAATGGCATCATGTTGCGGTGACTTATAGTGGTGCGAACATTCAGCTTTATGTTGATGGTGTTGCAACAGGGCTTGCTACTGCGATGTCCCCCGTTATCTCCCTAGGCAATGCGACCATTGGGGCATATGTTAATAATTTAGGAGCATTGACCTCACCGTTCTCTGGCGAAATTGATGATGTGCGCATGTGGAACATTGCACGCACACAAGCAGAAATTCAAACGGATATGTATACTGAATTGCTAGGTAATGAGGCGAATTTGGTAGGTCACTGGGGCTTTAATGATGGTTATAGTTCGGTAGCGATGGATAGCTTTTCCAATACCAATAAAGGTGTGTTGGGTAACGGCGTGGTGGCAAATATGCCGACATGGGTGTCTTCTGGGGCTAAAGGCTTAGCAAATCCAGCCACATTCACTATGCCGCGTGATACTTATGGCACGATATACTTGGCTTCGTCTGATGTTGAAGGGGATGCGACATCTATTTATGTGACCACACTACCAAGCATTGGCACTTTATATCACACCGCTGATGGTTATACCTTGGCAGCACCTGTGTTGACCAATGATGTGGTCAGTGATGCGTATGGACGGGTGATTTATGTGCCCAATGCTGGTCAGGGCGGGCTTCCATATGCCACGTTCGACATTTACGCTGCTGACCCTTACAGCGCATCGACCACAGCGCCTATTGCAGTTGATGTCACAGGTTTTACCGTGATTGCAACTGCAAATGCCAACAATACGATTACCGCCAACACCATTTGGGACATTTATAGCTCTCCATATTGGGTGCAAGCTGCTGTGGCAATCAACGCGGGTGGACGTTTGCAGATTGATGCTGGCGTGGTGGTGAAATTTGCCAATGGTAAGGGCATTACTGTCAATACTGGTGGTGTGCTGGATGTCTATGGACAATCGGGCAACAAGGTTGTGCTCACCAGCGCCAATGATAACACCTCTCACGGTGTGACCACTGGCTCTACGGGTACGCCTGGTTCACAAGGCAGCGGATATTGGGGTAATATTTATTACTTTGGCGGTACGGGAACCATGCAGTTTGTGGATGTCTTGCATGCTGGGGAAATATTTGGGGCAATTTATGTGCGTAGCTCCTCGCCAACCTTGCAAGATATTTATATTGAAGACTCTGGCTCCACAGGTCTGAAAATTTATGCCTCACCTGGAACAACAGCATCTCCGCAAGTAAGTAATTTGACGATAGTCAATCCAACTGGAAACGCTGTCTTCGATGAGGCAATCCATATTTCAACGCTTTCAGGCACTGCTTCGCCTGTATTTAGCGGCATCAATAGTATTTCAGGCGTATTAGCGACTAGAGATGCGATTTATTTGGGTGTTGGGACGACAAGCCCAAGCTTTAGTGGCTTTACGGTAAATGGTGGTCAATACAGTGTGTTTGCAGTGGCAGGTGTGGGCGGAACATTCACAAATAACACCTTTGATGGTGCAGCAAGTGGTGGCGTTTATGTTGGTTTGGCTTCAACGATTGCTCTAAACAACACCAATACCATCCAAAATACGCCATACCCTTACCAAATCAATGGCACAACAACCTTGCCCGCAGCTTTAGCGGCAACACTAGATGCGGCGACGACGGATATTTATTCGTTAGCTATATCGGGCACATTTAGCACTGGCTCTTTTGCTTTAGCGGCTGATCCTCTGGGTAATGGCGCTTCGCAATGGTTGCAAGATGGTACTATCACTATCAATGGTACTGCCGTGATGGATATTTATGCTGGGGCAGTGCTTAAAGTGAAATCAGGCACAATGTCTGTAGTCTCCACATTCAATGTCAATGGTGTGAGTGGCAACCTTGTCAACATCACTTCATGGCATGATAACTCGGTTGGCTCACCAGTCATCGGGGCAACTGGGTCTCCAGTGATGGGTGAAGGTTTGTCTTTAACTTATCAAGCAGGAAGTAGTGGTGTGATGAGCTTTGTAAATGATGCACATGCCGTAAAACTGGATGTAAAATCAAGCATCCCTATGCAGAATTTACATTTGTACAACTCCATGTTTGGCTTGAATCTTCTAGCGCAAGCAGCTTTCCCTCAAAGCCAAACCATCTCCAACTTAACGATTGAACATTGGGGTAGTGGTGGCGGTACAGCGTTGACTATCAATGGTGCTGCTGCAAACGCATCGCCTACGTTTACGGGTGTGAACGCAATCATCAAACATTCCTCTATCCATCCCGCAGTGTCGGTGACGGGTGCCAATGCTGCGCCAAGCTTCTCAGGTTTTACCGTAGATATGGATGGCAATGCACAATCGGCACTGTTGGTGAACACGGGTGCTGCTGGTGTTTATGATAACAATATCTTCCAAAATGCGAGAGAAGCCGTGTATGTGCAATCGGGCGCAGCACCAACGCTTTCCAACAATACCATGCGTTATTCAACAACGGGTATCTCGTTGGGTAAAGCTAACGCTCTAGCTAACGCTCCGGGTGTAGTGACGGTCTCTAATAATAGCGTGTATGATAATACGGGAAATGGTATTTATGTGGCGGCTGATGTTTATACATCTGTCATTGCACATAATACCATTCGAGCCAATGGATTATCGGGAATTTATGTCGATAAACTGACTACCGCAGGGCTTATTGTGGCGAACAATCTGATTGTTGAGAATAAACCTGCATTGAATACGGGTGCGGTGCATTTGGCAGGTGGTGTTGGTATCACAGGGGCAAGGGCAGAATTATATAGCAATACCATTGCGCACAATACCCTAGGTAAAGGCGTGGTGAGTGACATATATACTGCATTGACCATGCACGACAATATTATTGCTGCGCATGGGGTGGATGTTGCCATTGCTTCCTTGCAGCTTACCAATAACAACAACTTAATAAGCAATGTAAATATGGCAGGGCTAGCTGATGTGTATGCAGACCCGTTGTTTGCATCGTCATGGTATTTGGCTGCTGCTTCACCAGCAATTGATGCTGGTTCGTTGCTGGCTGCAGGTGTTGCGTTTACAAGCACCAATCCTTATGCACAAACAACAACAGTAGATGCGAATAACCTTGATTTGGGTTATCACCATGTGGGGGTAGCGCCAGCTTTGGCAGTAAGTATGACAAAATCTACGGCTACACCTGCATTCACCTCCTCTGCGCCAAACGCCGTAAGCACATTGACTATCACGCCTAAAGATATTCAGGGTGTGCTGCTGGGAACAGGGTTGAATATTACTGTCAGCTTAAGGCGAGCTGTTGTCTCAGGAGAGAGCTTAAGTGCTGTTATCGATAATGGTGATGGTACTTACACTGTCAACTTCACAGCAGGTGCCAATGCAGCTGCTGGCTGTGACAGTTATAACGAAATGGTTGTCACTGTTGAAGGGGTTGAAATGAGTAACAAGCCGAATGTGGGCTGGGCTATTTGCGGTTAAATATTGAACCAGCTTACATTTGCTTAGCGGAGCTTTGAAAGTGCCGCTTTTAATAGTGACACATTCGTTGAGTGCTGTGTTTGTAAAAAAGATGCCCAGCTTTTAGTGAATAGCCGTATAAAAGCTTCGTCCATTATACGGACGATTTGATATGATGCTCTTGGAAAACCGATTTAATCATCATTTGCCATAAATGGATATGGGCTTGATTGAGCTTGATGTTGGGTTCAAGTAAATGTCCTGAAATGCTTTTTCGGTCACCAGATGAGACGTGAAACCCTTGATCATGGGCGCAAGTTTGGCAAAAAAGGTGGGCTTGTTTCCAATACATACTTTGATTCATTTCTATGGCTTCAGAGCAGTTCCAACAGTGTTTCAAATCGCTAACCCAGCCTGAAAACTCCAACATTTTCCACGTTGCAGCGCATATCCCGGCATCTTCGGGGCGATTGGTTAGCAGTTGTAAAGCATGATACAGTTCATTATGGCCGTGGGCTACACCTTCGGGAAATAGGGTGGAGGCGGTGGCTATCAATTTTTGTCCTGCAAGAATTTTAGAATCAGGGAGTAGGGGGGTTAAACGTTGTACTTCCAACAATGTGCCCATATTTCCTGTGCGCGGGGTGCGCCAACGTAAACCAAGCTGATGTAAGGTCATCAAACCTGCCCGAAACTGACTCTTAGCCCGTCTTGCACCCCTCGCCATGAGGCAGATACGCCCATGATTTTGGGTTAAGATATGCAGAATAAGCGAGGAGTCGCTGTATGGAATGCTGCGCAACAATAAGGCGATATCGCGCTGTTCAGCCATGATTTTGCATAGTGTACACAACCAATACCCCGGTTGTTTGAAGCGGGGCATGATGCATGCGTAGGTCAGGCTGGATATGCAACTGCTTACAAACCCAAGTCTTGTAAAATATGTTGCTTCTCAAACCAATCTTTTTGTACTCTAACCCATAATTTCAAATTGACTTGCCTACCAAGTAGTTTTTCCAAGCCTTCACGCGCTTTGATGCCGATATGTTTCATCAAGTCACCATTTTTGCCAATAATCATCGGTTTGTGGCGTTCTGTACCGACCAAAATAACAGCACTAATTTCAATTTTGTTATCGACTTCGATAAACTCTTCGATTTCCACGGCTGTTTGGAAAGGAATTTCTTGATACATCGCCAAAAAGACCTGCTCACGCACATATTCGCCAGCCATTTGCTTTTGGCTTTGGTCGGTGAACCATGTTGGATCATACAAAGGTTGCTGCGTGGGTAGATGTTTGGCTATCTCCTTGAGCAAAGAGCCGACTTGCGCCCCTTTGCGCGCTGAAATAGGCACATAAGCTGCGGCAGTAGGGTCTAATTCTTGAATTTCTTGCAGTCTAGGCAGCAATCTATCTTTATTGGATTGATCAATCTTGTTTAAAACGTGAATACGCGGTTGTGTTAATCGCCCATCAGAAAAACGCTCAATCAACACCTGTGTACCCCTATCCATAGGTTTTGAGACATCTTGCATGATGCACAATACATCCGCTTCTTCGGCTGCTGCATATGCCACTTTAACCATGTTACGATTGAGTTGCTTGCTGCCTTTATGGATACCAGGGGTATCAATAAAGATGATTTGTTGCTCTTCATCACTGTGAATACCCAAAATGCGCTGGCGTGTGGTTTGTGGTTTAGGGGTTACAATGGCAACTTTTTCACCAATGATTTTGTTCATCAAGGTGGATTTTCCTACATTGGGTCTGCCCAATAAAGCGACCGAACCACAGCGGTATTTTTCGTTCCCTGTGTCATAATTTTCAGCTTTAGCTAGGAATTTGTCAATGGCATTAGTCATCGTCTTGTATTGCTCCGTCGCGGGTGATTCCCATGAGTTTGGCGGCAATGAAATCATCAATATCGCCATCTAAGAAGTTTTGGGTGTTGCTGGTTTCCATGCCTGTACGCAAATCTTTGATGCGCGATTGGTCAAGTACATACGAACGAATCTGATGCCCCCAACCAATATCAGTCTTGGTATCTTCTAAACCTTGCTTCTCGGCCTGTTGTTTCTCAACTTCCAGCTCATAAAGCCTAGCTTTAAGCATTTTCCAGCAATGATCACGGTTTTTATGTTGTGAGCGATCACTCTGGCATTGTACCACCACACCCGATGGTTCATGGGTCATGCGCACTGCGGAATCTGTTTTGTTGATATGCTGCCCACCTGATCCAGAAGCGCGGTAAGTATCAATGCGCACATCAGCAGGGTTGACCTCAATATCAATGTCCCTATCAATATCAGGAAAAGCAAACACCGAGGAAAAGGAAGTATGGCGGCGATTTCCCGAATCAAATGGAGACTTGCGCACCAAGCGGTGTACGCCAATTTCAGCTTTCAAAAAGCCATAAGCATATTCACCTTTGATGGAAACAGTGGCTGATTTGATGCCCGCTTCTTCGCCAGCAGTGCATTCGATGAGTTCCGTTTTGAAACCCTTGCGCTCTGCCCAACGTAAATACATACGCAGCAACATTTCTGCCCAATCCTGAGCTTCTGTGCCGCCTGAACCAGAGTTAATATCAATGAAAGCAGACTCTCTATCCGTCTCACCGCCCAACATTTGCGCCAGTTCAAAGGCTTCGACACCTTTTTGTACGATATCCATCTCGCTGACGTCTTCCAGCTTGGAATCTTGGTCACTTTCTTCCATGCCCATTTCAAAGAGCATACTTGCATCTTCTA
>JAUZQU010000142.1 GCA_030950835.1 Mariprofundaceae bacterium
GGGGCAATGCCCAGCATGGTGTTGGGACTGGTCTTGTGTGAACGTTTTAAGTTGGATGTGAGCTTGTATGCAGAAGCGGTGACGTTAACAACAGCTTGTTCACTGCTGACCTTGCCCATGTGGTTAAGTGTGCTGCAGGTTTAGCTGGGTTACGCTGCTGTTATAGCAGGGAAATGCATGGTAAAGGTGCTGCCTTGATCGACCTTACTTTGGATATGGATATGCCCATCACATGTTTCTACAATTTTTAATACATGTGCCATGCTCATGCCACGACCTTCAAAGCGTGTAGAGAAAAAAGGTTCAAAAACACGGTGTTGTGTTTTTTTATCCATGCCATGCCCAGCATCTTCAATGGATAACATGACATGTTGTTGCTTTTCTCCAGTGCTTTGACGTGGAAAATCAACATTTTTGGTACGGATGATGATAGAGTTACCTTCTGCAGTGGCTTCTAAGGCATTATCCAACATATAGTTGAGTATTTTGCTGAACTCACGCTGACTGCCCAACACAGGATGGATATTAGACTCCATATCAAAGCTGAGTTGCCTAGGATTTTTTTGGTAGCCCTCTTGTTTGTATTGGCGAGAAACGGCAGCAACAATACAGTTTAAATCAATGGATTGCGCTTTTTCTTTAACACCTGTTTCGGCATAGGCGACTAAATTATGTGCGACATCTCCTGCTTGAAGCCCGCTGGCACTGATGCGGTCTAACTTTTCAGCCAAGTCAGGTCTATCCCAAAGTTGCATTTTGAGTAAATCAGCAGTGCCTACCACCGCAGCCATTTGATTATTTATCAGATGGGCGATGCCACCTGTCACATTACGCAAGGTTTCATCAAAGTTCTGTTCTTGCTGTTGAATATGTGTGACATCGGTGACTAAACATTCAATGCCAGCAGTGCGGCGTTTTTTATCCATGATAAACTGGGCATTGATGGAGGCAATGATAGTGCTGCCATCTTGATGTTGAATATCTGCGACAAAGTCGCGTAATATCTTATCACATAACACCTGTTTAATCAGTGCTTTACCCATATTAGGCACAGACCAAGCGCTAAAGAAGCTATGTCCTATATAACTTTCTGCGGTATGCCCTAAAAGCTTTTGCACGGAAGGGTTGATTTCAAGCACTTTGCCAGAAAGGTCCAAAAGGACATACACACTATCCGATAAATTGGCTAAACTTTCGCCCTTGTGCGAAAAAGCAGTCTGCTGTTTGTCACGCTTTAAACTATTATTCATGTGTATGACCCCCTGCTAGGTAATAGCTTAACATAACTTATGCCAATCACCTGAGAATAAGAGCGCAACGTTATAGCTTACTCGATGTTTTATATATCGCATGAATATGCGATAAGTTGAGGTTCTCTTGTACTCTATAGTCAGACAAGCATACCTTGGTGATATGTCTAGATGTAAGGAAAATGATTATTGTACGACAAAAAATGCATAAACTGCTTGAAAGGAATATCATATGTTGAAAAAAAGTATACCGCTTATCTTGATTGCCGTATTCACGTTGCTATTTATTAGCTTGGGTTTACAGGATTATTTAAGCTTTGAACAACTCAAAACCCATAGGGCATGGTTGCATGATTGGGTGGAGTTAGAGCCTGTATTATCAGCATTGGCATTTATGCTGTGTTATGTGTTGGTGGTGGCGTTTTCTTTGCCTGGTGGAACGATCATGACTTTAGCGGGTGGTTTTTTGTTTGGCGCGGTATGGGGTGGTTTATATACGGTGATTGCGGCAACTTTGGGTGCAACAGCCATCTTTTTCATCGCCAAATCATCCTTGGGCGACTTTTTATTGGCAAAAGCAGGGGACAATATCAAGAAAATGCAGCAAGGTTTCCAAGATAATGCTTTAAGTTATATGTTTGTCTTACGTTTGGTGCCGTTATTTCCCTTTTTCATCGTCAATCTTGTGCCTGCCTTTTTAGGTGTGCCATTGCGCACTTACCTTGTGGCAACATTCTTTGGCATCATGCCTGCAACCTTTGTGTTTTCCTTGGCAGGAAGTGGTTTGGGCAAAGTATTTGAGCAAGGTGGAGAGTTGAGTGTAGCAGGTATTTTAACACCTGAGATGATAGCAGCTTTGCTGGGTTTGGCATTGCTTTCGCTTGTGCCAGTGTGGTATAAGAAATATAACAACAAAGGAGCATCAGTATGACGGTCATCACAGCAGATATTTGTGTCATTGGGGCAGGTTCGGGTGGTTTGTCGGTAGCAGCAGGTGCTTCACAAATGGGCGCTAAGGTGGTGTTGATTGAAAAGTCCGCCATGGGTGGTGATTGTTTGAATACGGGATGTGTGCCATCCAAAGCCATGCTTGCAGCAGGACATGTGGCGCAGAATATGCGTGAGGCGGGGGCTTTTGGTGTAGGCAGTGTTGAGCCCAAAGTGGACTGGGCAAAGGTACACCAACATGTACATGGCGTGATTGATGCGATTGCGCCCAACGATTCGGTGGAACGTTTTGAAAGTTTAGGTGTGCAGGTGATTCAGGATGCAGCAAGTTTTATAGATGCGAAAACGGTGCAAGCAGGGGATGTGCAAGTTAAAGCGAAGTATTTTGTCTTGGCGACAGGTTCATCGGCTTTTGTACCGCCGATTGAGGGGGTGCATGATGTGCCTTACTTCACCAATGAGAATATCTTTGACAATAAAATGCCGATTGAACATCTGATTGTCATTGGTGGTGGACCGATTGGTATTGAGTTGGCACAGGCACATCGGCGTTTGGGCGCGAAAGTGACGGTGATGGAAGTAGCGCGTTTATTGATGAAAGACGACCCTGATTTAACCTCGATTGTGATTGAGCATTTAAAGGGTGAAGGTATTTCTTTTTATGAAGGTGGACGCAATCTGGCGATAGAAAAGGCGGATGATGGTATCAAGGTTTCATGTGAGATGGATAGTGGTAAAACATGTGTGACAGGTTCACATTTGTTGGTAGCAACGGGCAGAAAAGCCAATGTGGACGGTTTAAACTTAGAGGCGGCGGGTATTGTATATCATGCTCGTGGTGTGGAGGTGGATCATCGGCTGCGCACCAGCAATAAGCGGGTGTTTGCCATTGGTGATGTTGCAGGGCCTTATCAGTTTACCCATATGGCGGCATATCAAGCAGGCATCATCATTCGTAATATGTTGTTTAAGTTACCCGCGAAAGTGGATTATTCAGCCGTGCCTTGGGTGACTTATACAGACCCTGAACTGGCACATGTAGGATTAAGTGAGGCGGATGCTAAAGCCAAAGCGATGAAGGTGCGTATACTCAAGTGGAGCTTTGCTGAGAATGACAGGGCGCAAGCTGAAAGGCGCACGGAAGGGTTGTTGAAAGTGGTGGTATCACCCAAAGGTGTGATTCTAGGGGCAAGTATGGTTGGGCTGCATGCTGGTGAGTTGATTCAACCATGGATTTTAGCGATCTCGCAAAAGATGAAAATCGGTGCTATGGCAGCAGCGATTGCGCCGTATCCTACGCTGGCTGAGGTCAATAAACGTATTGCAGGTAGTTTTTATACAGATAAATTGTTTTCAGCGGCAACCAAAAGGATAGTCCGCTTTTTATTGCGTTGGTTTTAAGGCAAACGGCGCACATCCAAATGATCGCGCAAAGCATCACCTGCAATATTGGCTGCCATCACCAGCAAAAATAACATTAAACCTGGCCAGAAAACTTGCATAGGTGCGATCAACATCAATTGCGAACCTTCGCGAATCATGGTGCCCAGCGAAGCATCAGGTGGCTGGATACCAATGCCTAAAAAAGATAAACCTGCCTCACCAATCATCACCGCAGCCAAGCCAAAGCTCGCCTCAATCAATAAAGGGGGAGCGATGTTGGGTAAAAGATGATGATAAGCGATATGCGGAGCGCTTTGACCACTGGCAATCGCCGCTTCAATATAGGGCGCATGGCGCAGGGATAAGACTTGCGCCCGCGTCAGCCTAGCAAAGCCAACCCAGCCCACGGCTGCCAAAGCGATGATTAACTTATCTACACCAGGCCCAAGTACGGCTGCTAAGGCAATGGCAAGTAAAATGCCGGGAAAAGAGAGCACAATATCGACAAAACGCATCAGTAAACTATCTACCCAACCACCATGCCACGCTGCCAACATACCCACGCTGATGCCTATGCTTGCACACATCAACATCACAGCCAAAGCCACGGAGAAAGATAAAAGAATGCCTTCTGCAAGCCTTGCTAAGATGTCACGTCCTAAAGCATCGCTGCCTAAGAGGTGGTCAGGGCTGCTGAGTTGTAATACATGATGTAAATCGACACTTTGGGCATTGTTTCCCAATAAATATGCCATCAACACACATAAAAGCGGTGGAAATAAACATAGAGATACACTTTTGGGCATGATACTGAACTTGAAACGCATATTTTGTATATTCATACAGCACGCTGCCTTGGGTCTAACCAAAGACTCAATAAATCAGCCAATAAATTTGCCAATACATAGACTAAAGCAATGAATAATACACAGCCTTGTACCAAGGGATAATCGCGGCGTTGAATGGCTTCGATGGTCAATAAACCTAAACCTGGCCAATCAAATACGGTTTCTGTAATCACCGCACCACCCAAAACAGCACCAAGTTGTAAGGCAAACATGGTGACTACAGGGATGGCAGTCATCCGCGCACTGTGTTTCCACCACAATGTGGCTTCGGATACACCCATAGCTCTGGCAGTACGAATGGGGTCAGATTGCATGGAGTCCAACCAACTTGCCCTTGCCATACGTGATAAAACTGCAGCTAGGGCTGTGCCTAAAGTGATGGTGGGCAAAACTAAACTGGCAGGTGTTGCCATGCCTGATACAGGCAACCAGCCTAATAACACTGAAAATACCAACATCAACATCGGACCTAACCAAAAATTCGGAATGGATACGCCCAATAAGGAGAATGTCATGGCAAGTTTATCTTGTGTTCGACCTGCAAAACGGGCGGCAAGCATACCTAGTGGTAATGCCAGCAAGATTGCCAACAAAAGGCTGGTTGCAGCAAGTTGGGCGGTGGCTGGTAAACGTTCGGTAATCAAGGTCCAAATATCACGTTGGCTGATGATGGACTTGCCCCAATCACCTTGGCTTAAACCATAAATATAGGAAGTATATTGGCTCCATAAAGGTTGATCCAAGTGCATACTGATGCGCAAGGCTTCTTTGTCTGCGGCGAGTGCCGTTTCACCCAACAATGCATCTACAGGGTCACCCGGCACCAAGTGCAACAGGAAAAATACCAAGGTGACTACGCCAAGTATTGTCGGCAAAGACTCCAACAAACGAAAGAAACATAAGCGCAATAACATGGTCTGGCTGTGCTTAGCCTTGAACTACATCAAAGCAGCGTGGGCAAATCGCATGATGGGTGTGATGTTCAGCTTGTGCTGGTTGTGCCACCACATAACAGCGCGGACATTTGCTGCCCTCGGCTGCTTGGATGTTGAAGCTGTCTCCAGCAGAAGCTTTGGCAACAATGAACAACTGCTCGTAGTCCTCAGCGACATCTTTGGCAAAAGACATATCCAAGGCGGGGATAGTCACATGGGCAGCAACGGATGAGCCGATGATTTTATCCTTTTTGGCAACATCCATGGCGGTATTCACTTGCTCGCGCATGGTGAAAAAGGCATCCCAAGCGGCGATATCTATGTCCACATCTTGTACATCGGCAAAGGTTTGCAAATGAATGCTTTCAGCTTTGGCGTGGGGTAAGAATTCCCACATTTCTTCAGCGGTGACAGGAATAATGGGCGCAACCAGACGTATTAAAGCATGGGCAATATCGTATAAGGTGGATTGTGCAGACAGGCGACGTGTCGAATTTGCCGCATCGCAATATAAACGATCTTTGATGACATCAAGGTAGAAACCACCTAAGTCCACTGAACAGAAGTGATGAATATCTTGGTGGATTTGATGAAAATGATACTTTTCATAGGATGTTTGCACATTTTTTGAGACTTCAGCAAGCCTGTGCATCGCCCATAAGTCCAAAGCTTTACGCTCTGTCAGTGGCACATATTGTTGGGCATCAAAACCTTCAATATTACCCAATAAAAAGCGAATGGTATTGCGAATACGGCGATAGGATTCGGCGAGTTGCTTGATGATGTCATCGGAAATACGAATATCTGCCGAATAATCTGCGGAAGCAATCCACAAGCGGAGAATATCAGCCCCCATTTGGTTTATAATTTTTTGTGGGGCGACCACATTACCCTTAGACTTGGACATTTTATTGCCATGTTTATCCACCACAAAACCGTGGGTAAGCACCGCTTTAAAGGGAGCAACACCACGCGTACCAATAGACTCAAGTAAAGATGATTGAAACCAGCCCCTATGTTGATCGCTGCCTTCTAAATACAAATCTGCTGGTGCTTGAAGCTCCTCGCGTTGCTCCAAGACACAAGCATAGGTAGACCCTGAATCAAACCAAACATCGAGAATATCGGTTTCTTTTTCAAACTCCGAGCCGCCACAATCAGGGCATGTTGCGCCTTGAGGCAAGAATGCAGCCACATCTTTGGCAAACCAAACATCTGCGCCAGCTTGTTCTACCTGCTTGGCAATGCCTTCCACCACTTCAGGCGTAGTCACCGTATGGGTTTCGCAGCTTGTACACTTGATAGCAGTGATGGGTACACCCCAATTGCGTTGGCGAGAAACACACCAATCAGGGCGCTGCTCAATCATGCCACGGATGCGTTTTTCGCCCCATGCAGGTGTCCAAGCTGTTGATTTGATGGCTTCTAATGCTTGGTTGCGCAGCTCATTTTTGTCCATAGAGATAAACCATTGTGGCGTAGCGCGGAAAATCAATGGCTTGTGACAACGCCAGCAATGGGGGTACGAATGTTTAATCTTATCGGTTGCCAACAATGCGCCACAGCTTTGCAAATGCTCAACCATCACCGCATTGGCTTTATAAACATGCTGCCCTTCAACCACAGGCGTAGCTGCTTCAAAAATACCATGATCATTAACAGGGTTAAAGGCTGGAATGCCATAATGAAGGCAGACTTCGTAATCCTCTTGCCCGTGACCAGGGGCGGTGTGTACGCAACCTGTACCCGCATCAAGGGTGACGTGCCCACCGAGCAAAATCGGCGCATCTTGTTCTAAATAAGGATGGCGGAACTTACGATTCTCTAATACTGAGCCTTTGAAATGGGCAATGGTTTCAGCTTCAACCTTGATCTCACTTAACACACTTTCAGCAAGCCCTTCAGCAAGGATGATGATTTCACCAACACTTAAATTATCACACTCATCTGCTTGGCTGATGCGCAACGCCACATAATCAAGGTCAGCACCTACCGATACCGCCAAGTTGGCAGGGATAGTCCACGGTGTAGTCGTCCAAATCACAACGGAGACATCACCAACCAATGCCGCATCAACAGCAGTTAAATCTTCACCAGCTTTGAATTTGACGAACATAGCGTGCGAAGTATGGTCTTCATGCTCCACTTCCGCTTCGGCTAAGGCTGTAGCACAAGAAACACACCAGTGCACAGGTTTTGC
>JAUZQU010000143.1 GCA_030950835.1 Mariprofundaceae bacterium
GCCACCCCTACTGCCATTTGTTTTAATTCAACCGCATCGGTTTTACCAATAACACCTACAAATCCACACATATCAGCTAGTTACAGGCAAGATTTACCCCGCCCAATGCTCACACAGCTTAAACCATGTTCTTTTAACTCATCTTGCACATACAAATTACGCGCATCAAAAACATGTTTTCCCGCCATTTTCTTTGCTACCACTGCCCAATCAGGCTCGCGGAACATCAGCCACTCGGTCAACACCACCAACACATCTGCTGCCACACAAGCCGCTTCTGGCGCATCTTCATAGCCAATCTTATCACCCCAAATATGCTGCGCTTCTTTGACTGCCGCAGGGTCACAAGCCACCACTTCAACACCTGCATCCAGCAAAGCATTCACCACATCAATGCTGGGTGCTTCGCGCATATCATCGGTACCAGGTTTAAATGCCAAGCCCCAAATTGCCGCACGTTTCACCCCTTGCGCCTGCACTACCCCCATCAAGCGATCAATAAACCACTGCCGCTGTATTTTATTGGCTTGCCAAGCTGCTGCCACCACAGGTAAATCCACCCCATACTGCTCACCTGTTGCCAAGAGTGCCTGCACATCCTTAGGAAAACACGAGCCGCCATAACCAATGCCTGCATACAAAAAATGCTGTCCAATGCGCTCATCCGAGCCAATGCCACGCCGCACACTCTCAATATCACCATCCACCACTTCACAGAGCCGTGATAAATCATTCATAAAAGAAATCCGCGTTGCCAACATGCAGTTTGCCGCATACTTGGTCAGTTCGGCAGAGCGCCTATCCATAAAAATCATGCGGTCACGGTTGCGATTAAAGGCTGCGTACATGCGTTTCAACAAGGCTTGTGAATGCTCTTCCTCAACACCAACCACAATACGATCAGGCTTTAAAAAATCGCCAACGGCATTGCCTTCACGCAAAAACTCAGGATTAAATGCCACATAAGCCGCAACCTGACGCTTCGCCATTTGCCCACTGACTTCCTGCGCCACCTTATCAGTTGTACCCACAGGAACCGTGGATTTAACCACCACCAAACAACCATCTGGCATATAAGCCGCCGCACTTTTTGCCGCTGCAAGCACATATTGCAAATCTGCCGACCCATCTTCATCAGGCGGTGTACCCACAGCAATAAATATTGCCTCAGCATCCGCACAAAGCGCATAATCCGTAGTGAATTTAAGCCGACCTTGCTGCCTATTTTTCTCTACCAACGCTTCTAGCCCTGGTTCATAAATCGGAATACCACCCTGATTAAGCAAGTCCACCTTGGCGGTATCAATATCAATGCCCACCACATGATGCCCCACTTCCGCCATACAAGCCGCCGTCACCAGCCCCACATAGCCACTACCCACTACGCATAATTTCATTTATTTACCCTGCTTCTTGCACAACATGCCAAGGTTAGTGGTGGTCAAAAAACGCAGTGGTAATTTATCCAGAATAGGATCTAGCATCACCAGCATACCCAGTAAAAAACGCTGTCTATCAAAAAATGGGCTACCAAACACAATCGGCCCACGCACTTGCTTCACCACAGGCAAGCCCACCTGCTGAAACCAATCACGCCATACAGGGTAAGGGTGTACTGATACATGTCCAAAACCCACGGCTGCATCCAGTGGTGGTGCAGATACTTCATCTTGCCCCTTCCAATAAAATTTCTTAAAACCACCAAAGGTTAGTTTATCCAAGGCATAGCCCAGCATTTCAGGCAGATTTCGCGGGTTGGGCGTAGTCACCATGGCATAACCATTGGGTTTAAGTACACGCTGCATCTCTTGCAAGGCAGGCACAGGGTCAGGCAGATGCTCCACCACTTCGGATGAAATAAGAATATCTACACTATTATCCGCAAAGGGAAGTTGAAAGATGTCACCCGACATAAAGTGAATGGGCTGTTTGTGGCGACCTTGGTTGCGGTATTTGCTTCGCGCCGCACCCATAGCGGCTTCTTGCTGGTTCAAATCCAAGCCAAACCAGCGCACGTTCGCCATATCTTCACTGGCATCATAAACATCAAACACATTGGTTCCAGGGCCACAACCCAAATCAATGACCACGGTTTCTTGGTCACCTTGGCGTTGGCGCAAGATATTACGCACTGTTTTTGCCAACATAATCTGGCGCAATTTCCAAAAATAAAAGATGTGCGACCACGAACGCGCAAAAAATTTCTCTTCGTTTGACCAATCTTGTTTTACCATTTTATGTCCGCTCCTTCAACCAACCACGCACAAAACCAACCGCATACCACGTCTGACAAATTACCCACAACCACTTTCCTTGCCACAAACTTTGCAGCATACGCAAAGGATAGCGCAAGATGCGTTGACGCAATGGCACACGCAAGACAAAATCACCGTGTGCAGCAGGAGTTTCAATCACCCACTCTGGTGAATGGATATTGGCATAGGCTGCTTGATAGCCATTTCTATACATTTGCCCCAGCAAACCTGCCCATGTTTCAGGTGGCAAGTGGTGATAAATAATATCAGGAAGCACCACCACCCGCGTATCAGCTTCACGAAACACTTGCCTTAAATACGGGTCTAAACCACGCGGAATCACCTCATTTTCACCACCCACTTGGCGAAACAAATCTGCTCGCATCATTAAGCAAGGATGTTCAGCCAAATCGGAATCCATGATTTCTGACACAGGCGACCAGCTGCGCCTTGGTACTTGCTCCATCACCCGTTGCACAAAAGGGCTCACCCAGTCTGGCACCGTATTATTGCCCCCTGCCATGCCAATGTCGGGATGTTCATCCATCGCTTTGATCATTTTACTGAATGTTTGGGCATCCGGCAGCGAAGAATCATCATCCACCGTCAACACATATTGTCCTTTGGCTTTAGCTACAGCAATATTGATGCCCCTGCCTTGGCGTTTATCACCTTTGATCACAATCAACTCAAAATCTTGCATATCTTGCTCGGTTAACGACTGCATCAGCTTGATAAAGTAACCACCCCTATCCGCATCGGCAGTCGGAATAATCACCGACAACACAGGGCAGGCAACTGCCGCAGGCACAAACCAACACACACCAGTCGGGTTATCATCATTGCGATAACGCACCCAATCTCTAGCGAACTCTGCTTCTAAATCAGGTGAAAACCATGCTACATCAGCAAATAAAGTTTCAAAATCACGTTTCATGCCTGACCTCCATGTTCAGCCACCAGCATAACACTTATACCAGTTTACAAATTTTTTAATGCCTTGCTCCAGCGGTGTCTGAGGAGAAAAACCAACATCACGCTTTAAGTCTTGCACATCAGCATAAGTGGTCAACACATCACCAGCCTGCATAGGTAAATAATTTTTCTCTGCCTCTTGACCCAGTGCCTGTTCAATAGCTTGAATAAAGCTCATCAAAGTCTCGGGTGCGTGGTTACCAATATTATAAATTTTATACTCATATGGCGGTGTTTTCTCGGCAAGCCTCAGCACTGCCTCCACCACGTCATCAATATAAGTAAAATCACGCTGCATTTTGCCATGATTATACACATCTATGGGTTTACCTTCACATATTGCCTTGGTAAACTTGAAATATGCCATATCAGGCCTACCCCAAGGGCCGTACACCGTAAAAAAACGCAACCCTGTCATGGATATACCATACAAATGCGCATAAGCATGTGCCATCAATTCATTGGACTTTTTAGTCGCGGCATACAATGAAATAGGATGATCCACCCTATCTTCCACAGCAAACGGAACCTTACTGTTTTCCCCATACACCGAAGAAGATGAAGCATACAGCAAATGTTCCACCTTACTCTGCCGACAACCCTCAAGCACATTCAAAAAGCCCAGCAAATTACTATCTGCATAAGCATGAGGATGGTCAATCGAATAACGCACCCCAGCTTGGGCTGCAAGGTTAATCACCACATCAAAATCGTGCTCGACAAACAAGGTTTCCATACCTTCTCGGTCTGCTAAATCCAGCTGATGAAAATTGAAGTTCGGCATGTCTACAAACCATTGCAACCGCGCTTGTTTAAGGCTCACATCATAATAATCATTGAGATTATCCAGACCCAGCACATCATGCCCTGCTTTTAACAACGCATGGCAGACATGCGCCCCAATAAAACCTGCTGCGCCAGTAATCAATATATTTTTCTTGGCTGGCTCACCCATCACAACCGCCAAACCTTAAAACCAGCTTGACGCATACTTTCCCGACAAAATACTGATTTTACATCCATCAATGGTGTTTCTAAACCCGTTTGACGTATCAAACCTACAATATCGGCTTGCACAATCGCTTCATGTGCCACTGCCGCCACCACAGCATCCACTTCTCCAATTTGCTGCCAGTCCAGTAAATCTATGCCATATTCCGACTTCGCCTGCTCCGCTTTTGCCACAGGGTCATAAACCAATACCTGAACCCCATAACTCTGCAACTCTGTAATCACATCCATCACTCTGGAATTGCGCAAATCCGCACAGTTTTCTTTGAAGGTCAAGCCAAGCACCAATACCCTAGCATCTTTAACCATATGACCAGTAGCAATCATCTGTTTAATGGTCTGCTCAGCAATATATTTGCCCATACCATCGTTAATACGTCGTCCTGCAAGAATCACATCAGGGCAATAACCCAATAAATCTGCCTTATAGGTCAAATAATAAGGGTCAACACCAATACAATGTCCACCAACCAAACCTGGTCTAAAGGGTAAAAAGTTCCACTTGGTACCCGCAGCTTGTAACACGTCTAAAGTATCAATACCCATCTTATCAAACATGATTGCCAACTCATTCATCAAGGCAATATTCAAGTCACGCTGCGTATTTTCAATCACCTTTGCCGCTTCTGCCACTTTGATAGTTGGCGCTTGATGAACGCCAGCATCAATCACCTGTTCATACAACCAAGCAACCTGATGTAACGTTGCCTCATCTTGCCCCGAAACCACCTTGACAATCGTCTCTAACGTATGCGTTGGGTCGCCAGGATTTACCCGCTCAGGTGAATAGCCTACCTTAAAGTCTACACCGCATATTAAGCCCGATTCAGCTTCTAAAATCGGCACACAAATATCTTCGGTCACCCCTGGATAAACCGTGGATTCAAATACCACTGTCGGGCCTTTTTTTAGATTCTGACCAACCATAGCAGTTGCTGCTCTCACCAAGGTTAAATCAGGTTGATGTGCAACATCCACAGGCGTGGGCACAGCAATCAGCACAAAATCATAACCTGCTAAATCAGTTTCTTGTGTAGAGTAAGATAACTGTTGCGCACGCTCAAAAAGGCTCTCTGCCATCTCGCCTGTAGGGTCATAACCTTCAATATAAGCTTGAATTTTATCTGCGGACACATCAAAACCCAAAGTGGGCAGCACCCGACCAAAAGCCAGTGCCAATGGTAAACCCACATAACCCAAACCAACCACTGCAACTGTCGTTGTCATAGCCTCTCCTTAAAATTGGAAATAAATAAATGGCGAACTATTGGTCGGTGACCATACCAATAGTACCATTACAAGCCAAAACCATGCCACACTATGCAATATTTTTTTATGCTCTGATACAGGGCGTAAGACATACCATGCCCCAATCCACGATGATTTATAAATCATCCCCATATGCACCACTACAACCAACAGCAGTAAAGCAATCACTTGTGGCATCATCCAGCTTATACCTTCACCTGCCCAAAGCCCTGAAAAGTATGTCATACTTTGTCCAATATCACTACAACGAAAGGGTACCCACGTGAGCAATACAAACAATATCGTCAGCATCCAGCCCAACCAAGCTGGCATTTCTCCACCCCAAGACTTCCACAGCCTATGTGCGCACAATGCCAGCCCATGCATGCCGCCCCACAACACAAAGTTCCACGATGCCCCGTGCCACAAACCGCCAAGCAACA
>JAUZQU010000144.1 GCA_030950835.1 Mariprofundaceae bacterium
CATGTATGATTGATGTTTACTTATAGGTAGTCGTTATGCACAAGCTCATTGCCTGTTTTTTAAGCGCTAACCAACCATGAAAAAATCACGCATGGTATTTTAAACATTAAATTTCCGAACTCAAAAGTGGCGGAGAGGGAGGGATTCGAACCCTCGGTACATTGCTGTACACACGCTTTCCAAGCGTGCTCGTTCGGCCACTCTGACACCTCTCCATCTTACAAACCTCTATCTATCATAGCCAAACACTGCGCTACTAACCCAAACGATTCACGCTCAGCTTTGATAACTTTAAACAACAACCTACTTCATTCAAGTTGTTCGGAGGTTTCATCAAACAGTGCGTCGCACCGTCAATCGGCTGCGGACTTTAACGCGAAAAGTCATAGTATCAAGTCTTGTCCAAACATTGACCTCCTGCCTTTTGTGTCACGCATCACCTTCTTATTTGCTTTGGCTGCTATAATTGCCTACAGTAACCCTAAGTGGTTACCGTTAATTCTCATCATAAGCCGAACATGACTTTGAATTCGCCACTAAATATGCCTGTCTATGGAGAAAAACATGCTTGACCAGCAATATATGGATAATATTTTTGAGCACAGTTCTGATGCCATTATTTTGGTCGATGTGAAGGAAAACATTGTCCGTGTGAACCCTGCTTGTGCGTCGCTATTGGGTTACAAATCTACTGAACTTCAACATGCCCCGTTAAGTAATATTATCTCTGAAAACACCTTGCACTTGCACCTTGGTCATAGGATAGAACATCAACATCAGCCTTATCACTCCAACGGTGATTTTATCCACCACAATGGTCATGCCATCCAAGCGAAGTTCATCTCCCAAACTTGGTTCATCGATGATAAACCAGCAGGTTCATTATTCATGTTGCAAGCCGAACAGAATAACCTTCAACACAAGTTAGAAAAGTCACAACGCCTTGAATCTTTGGGGACTTTAGCAGGTGGTATCACCCATGATTTGAACAATGTTTTGTCCATCGCTACTGGTAATGTAATGTTGTCCAAACAACACATTTATCGCCCTGAAAAAATGAAAATTTACCTCGGACGTATCGAAGATTCTTGCAAACGTGCCTCTAATTTATGCAGGCAAATCCTTGCTTATTCAGGCATGGATAGATACACCATGACCAAAACCAGCCCCAGCCAGCTGGTTGATTCCATGCAAGATATGTTAAGCGCTTTGCGGAAACACAACAACGAAATCGAGTATGATTTGGATGAAGAACTGCCTGAAATCAAGGTGGACACTCTCCAGTTGCAACAAGTGATAATCAACCTTGTGAACAATGCTTATGAAGCAGTGCCTCCAGGCACAAAACCCCATATCGTGGTACGCACTGGGCAGCTTGAAGTCACCCCCCAATATTTTGCCGATGCCTTTGGCACCCGCCACTCGCTTTCTGGTCAGTTTACTTGGGTTGAAGTCTCCGATAATGGTGTAGGCATGGATTCTGGTGTGCGTAGTCGTATTTTCGAGCCTTTTTTCTCCACCAAACATGAAAGTCGTGGTTTAGGTATGACTGCAACATTAGGCATTGTGCGTGGGCATAACGGGGCGATTAAAATATGGAGCGAGCCCAACCAAGGCACTACCATTCGTATTCTGCTGCCCACTGCCCAAGCAGGCAATGAAGATGTCGCAACCCCCGTTATTGGTAATACCCACCAAACCTTACCTTCGACTTTGTCAGGCGCGGTATTAGTCGTCGATGATGAAGAAGACATTCGAGAAATGTTGCGCTTAAACCTTGAAGGCATGGGCTGTAAAGTCTTAGAAGCAGCCGATGGTGAAGAAGGGCTTCGCATGTACAAAAAACATCAAAATGATATCTCCGTGATACTGCTTGATATGGCCATGCCCAATATGGATGGGGCTGAAATGATGGAATCCCTAGAGAACATCGCACAATATGCACGTATTATTGTCATTTCAGGGTATAGCGAAAAAATCGTGCAGGGTCGTTTCTCCAACTTTAAACCCGATGCGTTTTTGTATAAACCCTTTGAAATTAGCGAGCTGCAAAGCTGCTTGCAAAGTATTTTTCAAGAAGCTGCCTAAACTATTCCTATGTCGAAAAAAATATCCCTGGATAGCTTCTTGCCCAAAGAGACCATTGAAATGGTCAATCGTTATGATGGTGAGTTACCACAAGATTTAGCCTTTGAAGAAAACATGACCATCTTATTTAGTGATATGCGTGGTTTTACCGCCCTGAGCGAACAATATTCACCACGCGAGATTTACGAAACCATCAATGCCAGCCTTTCAGTGCAAACTAAAGTGATTCATGAGTTTGGTGGTAGCGTAAACAAGTTTCTTGGTGATGGTTTGTTGGCATGTTTTTCTGGAGACGATCGCAGTGAGCGTGCCTTAAAATGCGTCAAATGTTTACTTGAAACCTTGGCAAAACGAGAACATAGCGACCAACATTTACCCTGCCATATTGGTTTTGGTTTGAATGATGGGCGGGTATTGTTTGGCTTGTTGGGCGATGATTCACGCCGTGAATTCACGGTCATCGGTGATACTGTAAACACAGCAGCCCGTTTATGTGGCATCGCTGAACCGTTCAAAGCTTTGATGACCGAAGCTTTTGTCGATTCACTCTCCGAATCAAGCAAAGAAGACTGTGCCTTTGTCGAACGCGCCTTATTTAAGGGCAAACGAGATACCATACGGGTATATGCTGTTGCCATTAAAGGAAAATAAAAACCTGTTTAAAACCATTCTAAACACCACGATTTTCTTATCTGTATTACACATATTACAGCAGAGCTTCACCCGTTTTCAACGTCATCATTGTATGCAATATGCCTCTGCCTTAAGTTATAGCACTTTGTTGGCTATCGTACCCATCACAGTTTTATTGTTTTATATTTCACTACAAACAGTCAGCTTCTCCGATTCGTTTCATCAGGTTCGGGAGCAGTTTTTTCAGCAACTTTTGCCCAGTAGTCGCCTTCATTTACAAGATTACCTCAACCAGACCACCCAAAACATCCAATCTTTTTCATACCTTGGCTTAAGCATTCTCTTTTTATCTGCTTTGTGGCTATCCACAGGCATAGAACGCGCCATCAATCATATTTACCAAGTCAAACAACAACATCGTTTACATTATCGCATTCCTAGCCACATCATTTTATGGCTTCTTGCGCCTATGTTGATGATGTTATCTATCAGCATATCCACATGGTTCACTGCCCTGCCCTACATCCACGGCGTAGGTGACCACATCCCCTTTCTCTCCCGTTTATTGCCTTGGTGCATCTCATCCTTTGCCCTGTTTCTATTATATTACTTCGTTCCCAACTCCAAAGTACACTACCATGATGCGGCTATAGCTGCCATGTTTGCCGCCTTGTTGTTTGAAGGCAGTAAATGGGCTTTTAGCTTTTATATCACCCAAGTTGCCATGTATGAAAAGCTTTATGGTGCTTTGGCAAGCCTGCCTATTTTTATGTTATGGGTCTGGTTATCTTGGGTGATTGTGCTGTGGGGCGCAGAGTGTTGTGTGAGCTTAAAACACCAAAGACGACAGGGCTAATATTCTTGGTTAAGATACGCAACTATGGCTAAACAATGTAAATTTTACGCAGTAGTACTTCCCGGTTTGGAAAAAATCGCCGCAGCAGAGCTTGCATCGCTCTCTGCACATGATATTGAAATCGAACATGGCGGCATCAACTTCACGGGAACCATGCAACTTCTCTACCGCATCAACCTAAGAGCGCGCACCATCACCCGTGTGCTCATGCGCTTGCGCACCTTCAGAAGCATGACTTTAGAGGGGCTAGCTTATGACCTACAAAAAGTAGCGTGGCATGTCTTTTTTGATGAACACACCAAGCTGGATGTGCAAGTCAACTGCCACCGATCACGTTTAAACCATTCCGATGACATCATTGAACACAGCCTCAAAACCATTCAGCAGTGCTTGCCTAAAATGGGCACATCTGACCAACAGAAACATGTTCAAACCTTGCATATTCGCATCGAAAACAATCGTGGTACTTTAAGCCTTGATACTTCAGGCGAGCGTTTGGATAGGCGTGGTTATCGTTTGGAATCTGGCAAAGCGCCGATTCGTGAAACCATTGCCGCAGCCACTTTGCAATGGATGGGTTGGCAGCCTGAACAAACCTTGCTCAACCCCATGTGTGGCTCTGGTACCTTTGCCATTGAGGCAGCTTTAAGTGCACAAAACATCATAGCCAACGCCAAACATGATTTTTCTTTGTTGCATTGGGCATCGTTTAAGGAAAAAGAGTATCAAAAGACCTTAGAACGCTGCCTCAACATGCAAAAAGAAGCAGAAAGTAATATTTTCGCCTCAGATTTGAATGAAAGCGCCTTAAAAATCAGCAAAAGTAACGCCCAACGCGCCGTTGTAGAGCAACATATCCACATCAGTAAGCTGGATATTCACCAACTCAGCAAACCTGAAATAAGCACAACGGGATTACTCATCATCAACCCACCTTACGGCGGTCGCATTGGTGAAGAAAAAGAAATCATGGCACTATGGTCAGACCTAGGTGACATCATACGCCAACAGTTCCTTGCTGATCCAGCTTGGCGAACCGCCATCATCTGCCCTGAACAAGCATGTGAAAAAGCCCTCAAACTTAGCGTCAAACGCCGTTTACCCATCGCTCATGGTGGCTTAAATGTCATGATTCTAGAAGTTTAACGGCTAAGGATAATATGATGCTGAAAAAGAAATCTTCTTGGATGAAAAGCCCATGGCTGGTTCTTATCGCACCTTTACTCGCTTTCACATTCATGCTCAACGTGCGTATATTTCCCTTCATTGCCCCTAACGAAGAGCCAAAATGGGCTGTTTTAACCCTTTGTGCTTTGTGTATGGCTTTGGCGGCGGCTTGGTTGTGCTGGAAGCGAAACACAGCTTTATCCTTTAGTAGACCAAGTATTCCAGCTTTATTATTAATAGCTTACACCTTGATTCTAGCCATAGGCATTTTCATTGGCCCCAACACCACTGAAGGCATGATTCGTTTCTCTTTTTGGTTCTTCTGCCTCGCTATTTGGTGGCTTGCTGTTTGGGCAGTGCGCCATGAAAAAAGCTGGCTCAATGCCTTAACTTGGGCAGTGTCCATAGGTTCATTTATCTTTTCCATCCGTTATTGGGAAAGTTATATGTTGGACTTTGACAAACCCAACTACAATATCCACGTCCTTTTTTCACCCATTGGTCATGTCAACTTCACCGGTGATGTGCTGATTATTCTCCTACCCATGTTATTATGGGTATTAGCCAGCAAAACCAACCCTATTTTGCGCGTATTGAGTTTATTTTCCGCATCCACCGTGATCACAGTCTTACTCGTTGCCAGCTCGCGTGGTGCCTTGGGTGGTTTGCTTTTAGCGGGTGTAGTATTGTTTATACTCGCCGCTAAACATTATCCTACATGGCGCGATTCTCCCCATAAAAAGCAATGGTATCTACCTGCCCTGCTGATAAGCACAGCCTTCATATCTTCTTTCATCACCTATAGTAACTTAGACTTCCAATACCGTGATTTAGCAAGACTTTCTGCTACTGCAGGTCAAGCGGCTTCAGGCACAGGTAAAGTCAGCTTAACCCCTGGTGCTTTGCAACCCCCGCTGGTCAATATGTGGGTAGAATTATCTCCTTTATTGGGTGCAAGAACCAGCATTTTTGCTTCCACCACCGCCATGACACTTGAACAACCACTGCTAGGGCAAGGCACAGGTAACTTCGCTTGGGTATATCCTAACTTTAGCAACCGTTATCCAGATTTCCGTGACTCCTTAAGCAGCGCCCGCACTTTCACCACCAACCCACACAATGTCGCCCTGCAAATCGCCTCACAAAATGGCATCCCTGCCATGTTTATCTTTCTTGGTCTGTTGTTATACTTTTGGTACCGTCTGGTGAGGAGTGTATGGCAGCAGTGGGATGCTTGGCTTGTTGCGGGGTCTGCTGCGCTGACGGCAGTGATTTTTGATGCCATGTTTAACCATGTCTTTTTCAACCCTGCAAGTATGTTTGTCTTTGCTTTGTTGGCAGGTTCTTGGTGGGGAGCCTTGGAATATAAAAAGCAGCCCGACATCAGCCTACATGGGAAAATCGCCGCGCCTTTGCTTGTTATCACCGTGATACTTCTAAGCATTTGGCCTGCACGCTGGCTTACATCGGAATGGAATGCAGGTCATGCCATGGCTTTTGCCCAACAACCACAACAAGAAGCCAAGTTCTACCAACAAGCCTATGCTTGGGATCAAGAAAATTTCCGTGCCGTCTTTGGTATGGGACAAATAGCTTACAAACAGCAGCGCTACGCTGAAAGTGCGCGTTATTTCAGCGAGTTTGAAGCCTTTTACCCCTATAATCCACCTGCTTTAAATATGCTCGGTGCTGCTTTGATGATGAACCAACAATATCAAGAGGCTGCTCAAGCCTTGCAACGTGCTTTAATCATCTATCCAGATTTTGATATGGCAGCACAAAATTTACAGCGTATTCAAGCTATTTTACAGCAACAACAACGTTTTCTACCCACAAAACCACAATAATCATGGACAATAGCACAACTATTCGTACATTTTCAGCTACTTTCGGGATATTTTAAAAGGGATAAGGGGATTTTAACATGACAAACATCAACAGCAGCAAACGTATAGGTCTACTTTTTATCACCGCTTTACTCGTTTCGGGTTGCCAAAGCATCAGTGATGAAGAGCTGGAAGTTTTAACTACCCAAGCCAATAAAGCGCAGGCCTTACAAGCCGAAAAAACAAAACTATTACAACAAAATAAACAACTACAACAGCAAAATTCAGGCTTAGAAACTACGGTTAGCCAACTTAATCAGCAGTTGGAACAAGAAATTATCGCCCAACAAGTTCAAATCGAGAAAAGCAAACAAGGCGGCATCAAAGTCACCATGCAGGAAGCGATTCTGTTTCCTAGCGGAGCCTTTAAATTAGGCAAGTCTGGGCGTGCTGTATTGAAAAAAATCGCAAGTGGTTTACAAGGTTTGGATGACAAACACCAACTGCGTATTGTAGGGCATAGTGATAATGTCCCCGTAAGCAAAAAATTACGTGGGCAGTTTGTAGATAACTGGGATTTATCTGCACGCAGGGCTGCAGAAGTCGCTAGATACATGATTTGGGGTTATGGTTTTGCGCCAGAGAAGATTTCTGTGGTCGGCAGGTCGCATGTTCAGCCTGTTGCCAGCAATAAAAGTAAACAAGGCCGTGCTGCGAACCGCCGTATTGAACTTTTTATTGAATAATAAACGTATTACCTATTTAGCTTGAACCCATCTCAACCACACCCTGCCCTCAATATTGCAGCATATGCTTTGTTGGCAGGGCTTTTAGTTTACCCATTTTCTATCGCTGCTAGCAACTTGTTTTTCGCCATCATGCTGCTGATAGTGCTGCCGAACAGAGCACTCATCCAGCAAGGATGGCGTACATGCTGGTCAGATTATCAACCTATCACTATCGGCATTTTATGTTTTATCTTGTTCACCTTTGTGGGCACTTTATGGAGTGAATACACTGAACTTTCCCTGCATAAAATGGGCAAACAGCTCAACTGGCTGATTATTCCTGTGATCATTGCTTTGGTCTACGTTCAACCCAAATTGCGTCTGCATGCATTCATTTTCATCTCTACTGGTCTGTTTTTACACCTTATTTTATGTACTTTGCAATATAATGGCGTGGTGAATATCAGTGGGCAAGGCAGCAATTTACATGATGCTACAGGGCTTGTTGGTCATTTATCTTTTGGTTTTATATATGGAATTTGGGCGGGTGCTTTGCTTGTTGCTGCGCAGACCTTACCCAAGAAATGGAAGTATGTCTGTTATATATTGTGTATTTATGACGTAGTCACCGTGTTTATGGCGCAGGGTAGAAGTGGTTACATCACTACCTTAGCTTGTTTGGCTTTAGTGGCTTTAAAGGTCTTATTTCCAGGCAAGTGGAAGTTGAAAGTGCTCTTTCTCGCTGTTGTTATAAGCGCGATTGCTATTTTTATTTCAACACATCCACCCACCCAACACAAAATTGATCAAACCATATCTGGTGTATCTGCTTTTTTCGATGGTAACTGGGACAATACCGACTTACGCATCAAATTATGGGCAACCAGCATTGAAGTATGGAAAGAAAATCCGTGGTTTGGTGTAGGCACTGCCGACTATCAACCCGCCTCCTACAAGTTGTTACAACAAGAAGAATTTGCCTATCTCGCCAAAGGACAGCCCCTAAGTAGCCAAGAAGCGGCATTTGGACATCCACATAACGAGTTTTTATTTGAACTGGCGCGTTGGGGAGTTTTCGGCTTGCTTGCTTTGCTTTATTTATGTTGGCACTGGATAGGCGCAGGTTGGAAGAAAGATTGGCAACACGATACCATGAATGCTTATCTACTCACCGCCAGCGGCATCAGCGTTGTTTTGCACGGGCTTACCGAACCAAGCTTGAATAAACAGCTGGAAACCGTGTTTGCTTTTATTGTACTTGCCTTTGCCATGAGTCGGTCTAGCAACAAGCAATAATATGAACATACTCATCGTGCGCAACGATAAAATTGGTGATTTTGTCACCGCTTTGCCTGCTTGTTACATCCTTAAACAACACTTGCCTGATTGCCACATCACTGTGCTTATCAGCCCTATCAATCAAAGTATTGCCAAAAATTGTGATTTTATTGATGCTACCATCATGGATGAAGGAGAAAGCGCCTTCGCTTTAGCAAAAACATTAAAAAGTAAGCACTTTGATTGCGCATTCACCCTCTTTTCCAATACACGTGTCGCCGTTGCACAATGGCTTGCTCGCATTCCGCTGCGCATTGCTCCTGCCACCAAGTTAGCACAAATTTTTTACACCAAACGCGTGCTACAACGTCGGTCTCAAGTCAAAATGACCGAGTTCGCTTATAATATACAATTGATTCAAAGTTTATTCACCAATATCAATACCACTTATCCCTGCCCCTTATTAACCTTGGCGAAAAATAATATTTTATGCCCAAAAGATAAGGAAATAATTGCTTTTCACCCTGGTTTTGGTGGGTCTTCTGATGCCAACTGGAATGTTAGTGAATACATCCAACTTGCGCAAAGCATCGCACACTTAAGGCATATACAGCTCATTTTCACCTTCGGACCCGGTGATGAGCAGTTTCTAGAAGAATTTCAACAACAAAAAGGCGATTTAAGGGCAGAGACCTATGTTTCCCAAGGTTCGCTCGCTGATTTCACAGCCATCATCGCCTCTTTTAAGCTGTTTATCAGCACATCTACAGGCACTTTTCACCTTGCATCAGCCATAGGCACACCCACCATGACCTTTTTTGCCAACAGCTTGTTCGCATCAGACCTGAATTCAAGTCATAAGTGCAATCTCAAATATTGATTTCATACGAACCCCAGTGTTTTCCTCAAATACTTCGTATGGCGTTTTAAAATCCAGACACTTTTTAGGTCGGTCATTTAGCCTGTGAACTGCCTCCAGCACC